>JACAEL010000069.1 GCA_013388835.1 Candidatus Thorarchaeota archaeon
CTATTCAAGTGGCGGCTTAACAAGTCCCGCCTGATGGGGTTCTTGACCATCCAGCACGAGATTCTGAGCACCATTGTCACCGAGTACACTGATAGACCCGGCACGGAGTTGGTCTACTCAACCTGCTCGCTTCTTCCCCACGAGGGTGAGTCGCAGATTGACTCTCTCCTGAAGGAGAGTAACATTGAACTTCTTGATCCCGCCGTCGGTGGTCAGCACGGATACCCCGGTTTCCTGTGTTCTGAGAGGGTGAGGCGGTTATTTCCGCACATCCATGGGACAAGCGGCTTTTTCATCGCGCGCTTCCGAATCAGGTAGAAGATATCCTTCTGTGGACCGACTCCATCACTCTTCGCGCAAACTCCCTGTCGTCCTTGAAGGACCACGGAATTCTGAGAAACTTGGTCTTTGCCTCTTCGATGGCCCCAATATCCCTGCTAACAAACGCCTTGAAGACCAGTCTGGTCCACTGAAAACAGGGATCCTCGTTGAATCGTTCTCTCTGCCCGGATGATGCTGCCATCTCAGCCAAGTACTCAATTCCCTCCTTTGGCCTGCCCATCATGAGTTCTGCAAGTGCAGCCATGCAGGAGAAGACAATGGCATTGTTGATGACCCCGGACTTGATATAGGTCTCAGCACTCTCCTTGTATTCCTGGAGCTTTTTCGCATAGAGCTGGCGGCCATCAATAGTAATGAGATCCTTATCCTCCTGTTTCTCAGCTTTTTTCAGCTGTGCCCCGCCAAGGACAGCGGCCTTCAATTCGGACTGCATGTCTCTCATCGCATCCCCCTTGGCCGACTCCCTTGCAGTTGCTATGAGGTCTTGGCCTGCCTTTATCAATGCACGTTTGATTGACGGGTCTGATAGCGATGGGTCCTTTCTGCGCTGACCCTCCTCATAGACCTGCCGGGCATACTTGAACATCTCATAGCCATTGTCAGTCAGATTCATGCTGTTTGCAAAGACAATCCCTTTGATGCAGGCGATTATTGTATTGTCGAGCTCTCCCAAGTTCTCGAACTGCGTTGCTGCCTCAACAAGCCAGAGAAGCGCGTCGGTGCTCTTCGCCTCAAGGAGCTTCTGTGCGTTTGACAGTGAACTGTACGCGTCGATGCATATCACGTAGAGACCTGCTTGTGTGCATTTGGCCTTGACTTCCCCTCTAGGTATCTTCTGATTACGCAGCGCACACGAGTGGCTGGCGCCTGCAGTACGAAGCCATGAACAGCTCTCCGACTCTGTCAATAGGTGTACACACGTCCTTCGCGTGATTATGGGCAGTGTGAACTCACACTTCGAGCCTAAAAACGTCACCCATCTATATCGACACACTTAACAACAGTCGCGAGAGGTCCTTAGCACCGAGGGATGAGCCCTGAACGATGACGACGAGTTGGCCATGATACGAAGAAAGAAGATGGCACAGCTTGTTCAGCGAGAGAAACAACTGCAGGCCGAGAGAGAACACAAGGCGAAGGTCTCGGCTGAGCGGTCAAAACTACTCAAGCGCTACCTTGCTCCAGATGCCGTGGCATACTTGGAGTCGCTGAAGACCAGAGACCCTCCGGTTGGCAACAAGGTGGAAGAGGTACTACTGTATCTCATCGTCTATCGTGGCGTACGCGAGACAATCGGCCAGACCGACGTGATGTACATCGAGCGACTTGCAAGAGGCGAGGAGCCGAAGATACGCGTACACAGGGATGGTGAAACCTCAGACTTCGGTGCATACGTTCGAGAGGCCATCAAAGGGGAGATGCCAAAGGACTAGAGTCTCAGGACAACGCCTGAGCACGGCTCTTCCAGTCTCGGATAGTGTACCGAAGCTCGTCGATACTCCCTTCGCTCACCTTCCACTGGTTGGCGGTCTTTCTCATCTGAAAGACAAGTGCGCCTGCCCTCGGCAGTCGCTGCTCAATTATGTCCACTGCAGCCGCTATGGCCTTTGCCACACTCTCGTGTCCATCAGTCCTTGAAACAACGGACTCCAGCTCATCGAACAGTTTCGCGATAGGGGTTGTCTGCCACTGATCCACTGGCACTTCCACTTCTCGATACTTCTTCGCAGGTATGACCATGTTCCCATCCCTCAACTCCACTTCCCCTGCGCTCTGAAGCTCGTCGATGATGGACAGCGCAGCGGTAGTGTCTGACACTAGGACGGCAGCTACCTCCTCCACCTTCACTCGTCGCTTCTGCAAGACCATGTTCAACACTCTGTACTTTGGATCTCCCACTTCCAATACAGTCTTGCGCAGCACCTCTAAGGCACCTTCCTCGTTGTTGAGAACTGCTGTTGCAGCCTCCGAGAGAGCCCTCACATCCTCCTTGGCAGCCTTGGCCGTTCGCTGAGCCACCTCAAGTTCTTCTCTCATCGAGTGTTGTTCTCCACCGGGGGCTCTCTTCGAGGCCAGCTGAATCTGGTCCATCTTCATGCCTCTGACTTCCTTACCCACCTGGGTCAGGGCGCTCTTTGTCCGCTCGAGTTCTCCCCTGAGCATCATGATTTCCGCGTCCTTCTCACCGATGACGGACTGAAGTCGCTGTACCTCCTCTCCAAGCTGAGCGGCTCTCTTCTGGGCCCCGGCAAGCTGCGCTTGGAGCGCGTCAACAGTCTGGCTCAGAGCGGCGACCTGTCGAGTCCTCTCCCTAAGGCGTTCAGATTCGTCAGACATTTCAACCGAGATGTCCCCGATGCATGGAGTAAAAAGGAATTCGTATGCGTCACTGTGGAGGCACAACGTAATTGGAGCTGATAGACGCCCACACTCATTTGGACCTAGGTCATTTTCAGTCAGATATCGACACAGTCATAGCACGTGCCAAGTCCGCTGGTGTCGTTGGAATCGTGAACTGTTCGACCGGTCCCAAATCAATCCACAACACGCGCCTGCTGATGCAAGCCCATCCCAACTACATATTCCACAGCTCGGGCTGTTCAGTTTCACAGCTCACCAGAGAAGACGCGTTACGTATTGCTGACCTCACTAGGCAATATGCATCGGAAGTCGTGGCAGTCGGCGAAGTGGGACTCGACTACCACTGGATAAAGGACCCCGCACAGAGGAAGGCACAAGAACCACTCTTCATCCAGTTCATGGACTTGGCCATGGAACTCCATAAGCCTCTTGTCATCCACTCCAGAAAGGCAGAGGCGGAGGCCATAGCACTCGTGGATCAGCACTACGAAGGGGACGTGCTCATGCATTGCTACGATGGGACTCCTGAAGCAACAGCTGCCTTGAAGGACCGCGGATGGAGTGTCACACTTCCTGCGAACTTCGACAAGTATCGCAATCGCATACATGCAGCACAGATACTTCCTCTCGAGTCCATAATGCTTGAGACCGATGGACCGTATCTGTCGCCGACCACAGGCAGAAATGAGCCGTCAAACGTGAGGCATGGCTGTCTCTCACTTGCACGACTGCTTGGGCTGCCGGTTGAAGACGTCGCTGCAGCCACAACAAGCAATGCAAAGCGGTTCTATTCACTATAGCACCATGACCGATACCTCCAAATGCACTGTCTGCCCTAACACAACGGGCAAACATGTACACAAGACGCTATGCTACCTTGTCAGCCGATTCGCTAAAGGACCCTGTTGGCATTGTTGGTCTGCCGGGCATTGCAAACGTGGGCAGAATTGCTGTCGAGAGTCTAATCGAGATGCTTGACGCACAGGTGGTCTTGGAGTTCTTCAGTGATGACTTTCCTCCCCGTGTAGCTGTGAAGAATGGAATATCTCAGTTCCCGCGGTCTTCCGTCAGTGTGTACAGGGCTGCTCCTGATGAGCCCCATGACCTTGTCATGCTCTCAGCTGACTATCAGCCGTCGAGCAGTCAGGGAGTGTTTGCCTACGCCGACTTTGTCTCAAGGGAGTTCCAGTCATATGGAGTGAGACACATCTATGCTCTCGCTGCCTACGAGCAGGAATACCGAGACTTCTTCTCAAGCTATCCGCGAAGTCCAAGAGTCTTCATCTCTGCAAGTTCGGACCAACTGCTGCAGAGACTGTCAGGGATACAGGATGCCGTGGTGACTCTGGACGGTGTGATAAACGGCGCCAATGGCTTCATCCCTTCATGGGCTGCAACGATGTATGACATGGATGGGGCGTGTCTCCTTGGAGAAACATTGGGAGTGATCAAGGCGGACTATCGAGCCGCAAGGGCGGTCCTACAGGTGCTTTCGGACCATCTAGGCGTCAGCCTCGACCTTGAACAGCTTGACGAGCCTGTTGGCCATGTCGTAGAGTTCATCGAATGGGCAAAGAGCGAACTAGACCAGCGGAGTGAACGCGCTCCAGATGAGGAACACCCCTCTGACAGATACATCGGCTGACGGATACATCGACCGACTACTCTACAACGTCCGGGTGGAGGATGTCCGTTATCAAGGCTTGGCTATCCAAGTTGATGTAGAAGTGATGATCTTTGTGTTTCACCTTCACCATTAGTGGGAATCTCTTGGCCTTTGCAGTGATGCCAGGCGGGACCTTGAGCACCGTTCTGTTGCCACATACAGGACAGTTGGCGTATCTCTCGAACGTGCTCACAGTGACCATCTCATCTCTCAGACGCTAGCTGTGCACCTTGGTATCTGTACTTAACCATATCTGAGCCTTGCACTCGTCCGGCTTCGTGAGCACTTCCGTAAATACTCTGACGATAGCATCGGGTTCAAGACCGGCGGCGGACTCTCTGTCGGCTGCGACTATCCTGAGATTCTCATAGACACCTGACTCCACAAGGAATCGTAGCTCTCTCCCACCATACTGAGCCCCCAAGACAAAGAACTTTGCAAAGTCTTGGAACTCACCCTTAGGACCTCTCAGACTCGCCTTTACAAACAGGGCGCTCCCGGTGTCCAACAGTGGTTGCAGGAGGTATGCCCGGATGACCCGGTTGCCGACCTTTCTCCTGACGTCCATGAACTCCTCTGCAGTCCCGTCTTCCCTGCTCAGTCTCCACGTACTCTCGCTCAAGGTGTTCTCGAAGCATGCTCGGAGAGACCCAATATAGGCGTTGCTAATCCATAATGGCTTCCCGCAAGGGACTGAAACACTGGAAACAATCAGGACTCGAGAGGACCTCGACGAGCGGCAAGAGGTGCTGCTTGCATGATTGCGATCTCATTGTGCAGCTCTGCTGAGCCTTCTTAGAGAGTCTGAACGTGTGCGGGCAAGTTTTATCTGTAGGTATACAGATTTGATTCCAGCCGAGAGAGTGAAAGGAGTCCATCCAACTTGCAGACCGTTGACATGATTGTTCGTGAGGTTCACATGGGCCTGTGGTTCCTAGTAGTCGGATACTACTTCTTCCTGTTCATCTTCCTCCTGTTCTTCAGATGGCGCAACTCAAGGAACCCGTTCCAGCTGGCAATGGCGCTCTTTTTCCTGCTGCTTGCCGTCGGAAGGGTGTTCTACTTCATCGGCGACTTCTTTGCGGACCCCAAATCAATGCCCACCAATCCTCCCGGGCTCACTCCATTTCTCAATCCCTCATCTTTGGAGGGGGTTCTTGGCCAATGGCTCGGCATCGGTGGCTTCTTTGAATGGATGGCACTGGCAGTCCTGTCAGCAACTGCGGGCTTCATGATTTTCGGCAAGCGCTGGGCGGAAATTGGATTCATGATTCCAGCAGCCGGCTTTGCTGTCGCGCTTGCAGTGCTTCCCTATTCACTAGTGAGCTACTATGCAGGTCTCGCAGGCGTACTATATGCCCTCTTCTTGCCAGCCCTGTTCTGGTACTTGTCATGGCAGTCGGGCGGGCTGTTGCGGATTTCGAACTTCCTTCTAGGACTAGGGTTTCTAGTCCTGTTCACTGGTCGCGTGTTGCACGCAGGCAGGTTCATCCTCGATACTCTGGGGATCATCACCTATTCGGTATCGGGTGTACTGGCACCAGGTCTTATCGTCATAGGGCTGATTCTGATTGCCACAGGCAATGAGTGGGGTCAGAGTCAGTAGCGTGCTCTTCTACTCGCAGCACGACACTTGCAGATGCGAACGGACAGATGAGAGACTGCACAGGACTACCTACAAACCAATCTCCTTCCAGGTAATCATCCTCATGTCCTCTAGGTCCTGCATGGCCTTCTGGACCTCCTTGATCGGCTTTCCCAGTTGATCGGCAATGGCTCTCGTAGTGAGTGTTCCTTTGCACATCTGCGCAACGTCATATGCTTCCTGACTCAGCTGTCCGAGTCTGACAAGCATCGGCGAGACCTTGCCTTTCAATACCGGAACAACTATGCGTTTCTCAGATGCCTTGCCATTCTTGGTGATTTCATCCGCTGTGGCCTTGAAGGACTCGAAAGGCTCCAGATTGCCATCCCAGTTGGCGAGCACCTTCTGAAATGCCTTTACGAAGGCAGCGTTGACGTCCCCTAGCACAGCCATAGCGGCATTGGTGTCGTCAATCTTGTCAACGATTGCCGCGACAATCACATTCTCTCTCAGAGAGAGGCAGATGTCAAACGCACCGAAATCGATGACGTGTACGCGGTTTCCTGAACTGAGTTCTCGACCGAACTGAATGAGTGCTGTGAGAAATCCACTGATCAAGTTCGGGTCCATGTCTGCTTGACCGTATTTCCGGTCGAGCACACAGAGACCGCTATCGGCTATTAGAACGTACAGCGCCTGAATCAAGGGGTCCAATCTCCTTCTCTTGGAGCCGATTGCAGTACTCATCGATGCTTTATATCACTTTACGTGGCCTATTGTCGTGTGTCCTAGCGACACCCGCCCAACCATCTTTTTATCTCCGAGCAATTCCCCCACACATGGTGAAGTGATTGGACACAGCTAAGGATGCGAGAGTCTTGGTCTTGGAGGACGCACTCAGACGTCTCGGGGAAATCATATCCAACAGGAAGCTCAAGCTCCATCTAGAGTACAGTCGACTAAGTCAGCTCATCCAGACTGCGAGTACTGCCCTCTATGAGGTGAAGTATTCCTATGTGGACCCTATGCAGCTGGCCGCCAGCGAGGGCACAAAGAAGATTGTCGATTGCGTGTCTGAGATTGGTGTCATGATGCACTCCGCAATAGCCTCGGTCGGCTTCAAACCAAAGACAACCAAGGAGCAGCTCGTTGTTGCAGAACTCAACTATGCGCTTCGCACAGTGGAAGGATTTCAGAGGCGTCTGAAGTCGGGGTCTGACGAGGCCGGACTTGCCGTAGACATTCTGGCTGTCGAGGTGAGCCAGACTAGACCTGTTGCTGGTGCATCGAAACTGACCCACTGTAGATGTTCCGATGGCAAGAGAGCGTGGAACATAGTGACCAACATTGCTGGCATCCGTGTGGGGAGCAAGCTGCCATGCGCAGTTCTTCCGCCTGTTGAGATGATGGACACGGTCAGCGAGGCGATGTTTCTCGGCGGTGACCCTCTTCCGGAGGGGACTCCACTAGGACCTATCGTTGCACCGTCCAGACAAATGCTGGACCAAGCCAGAGCCCAGACACTGAGAATTATCGAGAGGCTTTAACAAGATGGACCTTAGAGAAGTACAGCATAGACTGGATGCATTTGATAGAGAGAGAGGATGGGACCGATTCCCGGCCTCACAGGTTTTCGCACATCTCATCGAGGAGTTGGGAGAGATCTCTCGTCACATAACCGTCGAGGAGGGATACAAGGTGGTCGGACTGGGGCACAGAGGTGTTGACAGAAACGAGCTCTGTCATGAGTTCGCCCAAGTCTTCTCCCTCTTCACACAGCTTGCAAATCACTTCTCAGTCGACTTGGAGTCTTGCGTGTCCGCTGAGCTGGAGATTATGCGAGAGAGGTTTCCAGCAGAGGAGTGGAGGCGGGAGATGGACCGTCGCTAGATCTTGTGTAGACTGAACACAGACCGACTGTCACATCAGTCATGAATACGCGGGGCCTCGTTCTGATGGTCGCATTCACCAAGCTGCCCATTGACTTGACATCAGGAGCAGCCACTACCTCAAGAACATCAGACTCCACCATGGTGGGCCCGTTTCCGAAACGATTGTCACATCAAGTGTCTCTTTCACGTCTTGATCGGTGCCTAGTGTGACCGAGGAACTGATGAGTGCAATGAACACCTGTAAGGAGTTTCCAAGTAGTCGGACATGGGGCGCGGCCGCAGCCGCGCACTGAGGACTACTTGAGTTTGCGCTGTGCTTCGAGCGCTTTCTTGGCCATCTCTTCTAGGTCCTTGGTGGCAGCAAGCAGACCAAGTGCCTTGTTGTGAACGACCTTGATCTGTTTCTCCTTAGCCCACTGCGCAAGCCCCGTGACAAGCGGCCCAAGCGCAGTCTTTGCCGCCTCGACGGTGCCAACGGCCTTTCCGAGGAGTTCGATTGCCTGCTTGGGGTTCATTCCTGCTTCGGCGACCCTGAGCCACACGAGCGAGTGTATCATGTACAGCGCATCCAGCATGAGGGTTGGGGACTTCGGGTTTTCCTGCACCTTCTTGATGAGCCGCTCTTGGCGACCCTCAAAGACTTCTTTGAATAACGCGAAAGCCTTCTTGTTGTTGCCTTCTCCTAGTTCTTGGATGCCCTTCTGAAGCTTCTCGTCCGTCTCTGACAAAGCTGGTGACTCCTTTTTGGCGGAACTTGTCTTGAACGGACAGCTCGCCAGCACTATTATGGCTTTCGACTAGAAATACATCCTCGAAATGCCCTCGGAACGTTTATTATTCCGATGACGGCCCTCTCTGAACCCGGACTATTTCAACAGGAGGTCTTCGAATGGTCAAGACCACGTTCACATTTGAGGAACTGAAGCGAACCAATCACCGTGAGATAAAGGAACTGCAAGACAGGAAGTTCCGTGCGTTCATAAGATATCAGGTCTGGCCGAATCATCCGTACTATCGTCGTCTGTTCAAGGAGAACAATATAGACCCCTTCAATCTGACCTGCATCGAAGACTGGGCCAAGTACAAGATTCCGCTGGTCCGCAAGAAGGACTACAAGGACAGTCTTGCGCAGTTCGTACTGAATCCATCCCAAGTCGATGGAGCTGCAAGACCCCCTGCTGAAATAGTCAAAACATGGATGAAGTACACCAAGGAGTCCGGGAAGCATGATACTTACAGCTTCATCCGGAACAACGGAGCCCGGGTGAAGCTCCACATCGGTTCTGCAGCGGCACAAGAACGTATCAAGGCTAGACTTACCCATGACTATGCTCCGCTCCAGTTCTGGCTCAGCTCAGGACGGGCCTCTGGTCTGCCGTCCCCCGTCTTTCTCACACGATATGACAATGAGTTGCTCTACAAGAACTGCGTGAAGGTAGGTCAGATGGCAATCGACCCCTGGGTCGGCACCGGGTGGGAGCTTGTTAGCATGAACCTCTTTCCGTATGCACCCCATCTCGGATGGCATGCTGTCAACTTGGGCCTCGGTCAGATGTCGAAGTTCTACGTTGCTACCAGTGCGGGAGGAGCAATACCCAGCGAGAAGCTTGTTGACCTAGCTAGGGTCTTCAAGGTGAACGGTTTCGCGGGTATGCCGTCCTACCTGCGCAATCGATTCTTCCGTGCGTTGAAGGAAGCAAAGGACTACACCGCGCCGGAGAAGGTTGTCGTGCTCCTCGCCGGTGAGAAGATCTACGACGCAGTCGCACAAGACATGGTGCAGACCCTTACCGAAAAGGGTGCAAAAGAGGTGCGAGTCATAGGCGGCTATGCATCTTCAGAGAGCAAGGTGTCATTTGCGGTTCAGTGCGACTATCGTGGCCCATACCACAACGTGAGCCCCCTCGTACTGTCCTTTGAGTTCATCAAGGTGAACAAGGACGGCACCTATGACTTTGTGGGAGAGGATGAGCCGGGACATGTGACACTGTTCCATCTTGATGGCACTGGCACCGTATTCGAGGGCTTCCTTCTGGGTGACATCGCTTCTCGCCATGAGAACGGGAAGTGTCCTGTCTGCGGGCTTGATGGCCCATTCTTCTGGGACATCGGCCGCCAGAACGACTCGGAGGCTCAGATTGAGGTCATGGGACTCACAGAGAAGAAGATCAAGGGTGCGACCGTCAATCTGACCGCCCTGAGAGAGGACCTTCTTCGTCTAAGCGAGATCGAAGAGTTACAGGTCGAGATAGCAAAGGAAGACATGTCAGACCCATATAGCATGGACATACTCAACCTCTATGTGGCTCCCCGCGGACCCGTAAACGCAGACTATACTTCCCTGACCCATGAGATAGTGCGAATCACCAAGAATGCCACTGAGGTCACACCGAGGGTCTTCATGATTGCCTTCGAGGAACTCATGGAGAAGGCGGGGGGGCTCAAGTTCATGGAGATTGTTGATGCCCGTCCCAGACCGGCCTAGTCTACTGGCTGCGGTCACTCACCGACCATGAGAGTCACGGACTCTGCGGAAGTCATGTCTGGAGTCTGCATAGCGGTCGTCGCGCCGCATAGTCCGTACATGTATGGCACACGAGTCGATTGCTTGTACCAGTTCCAGCCCTGAAACGATAGGTCGAAACCACTTATGCAATATAGAGTCAGAGTCATGCAATAGGTTATAAGATTCGGGCATGAAGTACGACTGAGGTGGTTGTTCATGGCGGTCGAGTTCGATTCTTCAGCCCCTGAAGCAACAAGCGCAGACCAGTTCAAACTGTCTGCAGTTCAGGTAGTCACAAAGACCATAGATGTATGGGCAAAGAAACCAGTACATTACATAGTGCTCTACGGAATTGGCAGTTTCGTTAGTGCCATTGTCAGTGTCCTCTTGCTGTACATTGTTGCGGGCAACGACTTCTTGTCCGTTTTCCAATTGCAGGCGTCCTCTGACATCACTACTACCATCGCGAACCTCTTCGCGCAGGTGCCTGCCACTCTAGCCATAGCCGTTTCTCTACTGGCCCTCGCACTAATCAGCACACTGTTGTCCGCTCTGTTTGCTGGAAGCACCATGAGGTACACCCTCAGTAGATATGCCGGGAACAACGAGGAAACGATTGCATCCAGCATCTCGTTTGGAGTGAACCGCATTGTGAAACTATTCGGGGTTCAGCTCTTGCTGATTCTCATCGCCGGGGTCATAATGATTCCCGGACAGGTGTACACGTACGCGGTCATGGAAAGCATTCCATTGGATCCGTATCTTATCACTCCAGAGCAGGCCATGAGCGTTCTCACTGCATCTTTGTTCATGCTTTTGCTGCTACTTATTAACCTCTACTTGAACATCCGGTTCTCAGTCGCTCTTCCGGTTGCTGTGGTTGAGGACTGTTCCATCGTCGGCTGTGTCAAACGTGCATGGAGTCTGAGCAGCGGTCAGTTCTGGCATATCTTCGGGCCACTGCTTTTGCTAGGAATTGGCACGGGTATTATAGGAGCCGGCTTGCTGGCTGGCTTTGCCTATCCAATCATGGTCAGTCCATTGTTTGTCATTGCAAGAGTAGTGGCAGTCCAAGCAATAGTTGGCTCGCTCAACGCCGTGTTCTTGCTTGTGCTCTATAAGGACCTCGAAGTCCGAAAAGCAGAAGTCGCACAGTTGCAGTGGTAGTTTTGGAAAGAGAATGCCGGACCGGGGTTTGCAGCCCCGGTCCGACTGACAGATGCTTGTTTGTGGTTCACTTCAAGCCGCGTTGTTGGACAAACTCGAGCAGTACGTCGTGAAGGTCTGGCTTGCCAATCTCTTGGAGGTCATATCTGACTCTAGTACTCGGTTTGTTGATTCTTATCACCTTGGTCAGATCGATTGGCGTACCAATTACCACCGCGTCAACGTCAGCCTTACTGATTGTCTTTTCAAGCTCGAGCATCTGTTCCCGTCCGTAGCCCATTGCAGGCAAGACGTTCTCCAGGTGAGAGTATTTCTCGAACGTCTTCTTGATACTGCCGACTGCAAAAGGCCTTGGGTCAACAATGGTAGCTCCAGCCTTCTTAGCCGCAATGAATCCAGCCCCATACTTCATGTCCCCATGAGTCACGGTCGGGCCATCCTCGACAACAAGCACTCGCTTGCCTCTTATGAGGGCCATGTTGTCCACGCGCACGGGAGATGCTGCGTCAATTATGACAGCATTGGGGTTCACTTCCTGTACGTTTCGTCGGACGAATTCCACATCCTGGTAGTCCGCAGTCTCCACTTTGTTGATGATGACCACATGAGCCATCCGTAGGTTTGTCTCACCGGGGTAGTATGAGACCTCGTGTCCAGGTCTGTGTGGGTCGACCACAACTATGTGAAGGTCAGGCTTATAGAATGGGAAGTCGTTATTGCCGCCATCCCATGTGATCACATCCGCTTCTTGTTCCGCCATCTCAAGAATCCGGCCGTAGTCGACTCCCGCATACAATACCACGCCCATACCAATCATGGGTTCATACTCCTCCCGTTCCTCTATCGTACACCTGTACTTGTCCATGTCCCCCATACTGCCGTACCTCTGTGCTATCTGGGTTGTCAGGTCAGGGTCATATGGCATGGGATGGCGGATGTTGACGGGCTTGAGTCCCATGTCGACTAGTATCTGATTGACTCTCCTCGAGGTCTGACTCTTTCCACAACCCGTTCTGACTGCTGTGACCGCGATCACTGGCTTCTTGCTCTTCAGTATCGTGGTACGAGGACCCATCAGTCTCATGTCCGGGCCAAGCGATGTCACCCATGCGATCTTGTGTCCCACGGTCATGTGCGGCAGGTCAGAGTAGGCGAGGATGCACTGCTCAACATCGTATTGCTTGATCAGTTCGGGCAGCTTCGCCTCTGGATATATCTTGATTCCATCCGGATATAGTCTGCCCGAGAGCTCGGGCGGGTAGACCCTGTCTCCAATCCCGGGTATCTGTTCAGCAGTGAAAGCTACCACTTCGTAGCCCTCATTCTCTCTGAAGTACACATTGAAGTTGTGGAAGTCTCTTCCGGCGGCTCCCATTATTATGACTCGTTGTCTCGTCATGCGGAATCACTCCACTGGTCCGTTGTCGAGCCTGACTGGCCCTGCAGCGCAGATAAGTAATTGTCGGTGCGAAGTTTCTCTAAATCGTCGCATTGGTACATTGATGATATTCTCCTTTTCATGAATGACCTCTCGCAAAATCGCACCATAACACAAAGACTTAAGTTCGACCCAAGCTGCGAATTAGAACACCCCTCCACTGTGCGCTATATTGGTTCATGAGGTGCAGTTGTGAAACTAGTAGAGCTTGCCCAGGAGTCCCTGCGATTGTTGAAGGAGAGTGGAGCGGAGGGCCTACGCAGCGATGATTTGGCAAGGATGCTGATGACTCCTAAGAGGAGGGTATACGACGTTGTGGCGGTGCTCAGAGCCCTCGGTCTAGTGACTACCCGGAGACGTTTCAACGGTACGACAATCACTTGGGTCGATCGTTCTAAGGAGTTCGTTCCCAGGGCCGAACACGAACGGCTCAAGAACGAGGTTCAGGCCCTGGACGCAGACAGAAAGGCTCTGCAGATTCAGGTTGTCGAACTGAAGGAGGAGCTGAGACAGGCCAGAGCCAGAGTGGCATACGAAGCAAGACCTGTCCAGTCTGTCACGAGAACCGAGTTTAGCACAACACAACTTCGTGTACGATGTCATACGCCCGGCGGTTTCAAGAGAGTGACCAACTCAGGGATGGAGGTCCTGCTTGAGACCAGTGAGCCCGGTATGTCCGTAGACCCATCTGTCACACAGTGGAACGAGAACGAAGAACTCCTTCGTGTTCTTCAACGAGTCTGACACTCAGCCCTGTCGAAGCACGGCTCGAGCTCCTCTCCTAACTGTCCTGAGTCCTTCAAGGACAGAGTCCGCCGAGATGATACGCCCTATGACATTCACAGGTGAGAATGTTGTCATCTCGTCAAGGTAGATACACAAACAGTCTCCGAGGGGCATATACGCGACTTGTCCTCTCTTGACCTGCCTCGTAGCCTTGATGTTGCCCTTGTTAATGCCGACTGTGACCCTCATTTCACCTCTCAGAAGAGCTGCCTTGCCCTCAATTGGCAGTCGGCTTTTCAACTCCTCCACTATGCTTGGCGCATGGACACGGTCCAGCACAGCCTGTACCATGGTACTATCGTCGAATACGACGTCTATCCTGAGTTCGCTCTCGGCGGCCATTACAGAGGTACTGAGAAGATGTCCCTAATAACAACTGCCTTCATTCATTTCGCGCTCGGCAAAAGCTTAATTGTGAAGACCGAGCCTCACGAGTAGAGGAGTGACTCGGGCTGCCATCAAGACTGGATGTTGCATTTGTCGTGGATACCACGGGCTCTATGAAGGATGACATTAGGGCGGTGAAAGACAGCCTCTTTGACATTGTCGACCGTGTGACAGAACGCACAAGAGGACTTGTCATCCGGTTTGGGATAGTGTCGTACAGAGACCACCCGCCCCAAGACAAGACCTACGTCACAAAGATCTTCGACTTCAGTGATGACATCAAGAAGGTCCACAGGGAGATATCGAAGCTTGACCCATCTGAGGGGGGTGACATGCCAGAGGCGGTTGCCGATGCGCTACATGACGCCCGTACGAGTCTCAGTTGGATGCGGGACTCATACAAGGTTCTGATTCTGGTTGGAGATGCGCCTCCTCATGGCAGGGCGTACAACAACATGGGAGATGACGCATGGCCCAACGGTTGTCCGTGCGGGTATGACCCCAAGAATGAGGTCCAGCTGCTCAAGAAGGAACACGGCTCGACGGTGTTTGTGTTTGTCTGCGGCTGCAATCCTGTTGTGGAGGACGCTTTTCGGAGCATTGCCAATGCCGTAGATGGTGGGGTATATTACTCACTCGTAGAGGTACGACATGTCCCTGACGCCATTCTGAAGATTCTTGAAGGAATGAGCGACCTCATCGAGTCGGATCAGAAAGTGCTAAGATACTACCAGTCACATGACGGGGTATTTGACCTTGGACAGGCAGCATCGGACCTTGGGCTTGAACTCCGAGAGGTGAAGACCAGCCTCTCTCGACTCATTGAACTTGGAACTGTGCCTCGGTGGCCGAAGGGTCGTCCTCTCTCCTCCGGACAGATAGGTCTCTCGGTTGAACTGGGAGACGTGCCTGACGCCATACTCCCTGGTAAGGCATTCAAGTACCAGGTAAGGGTCAAGAACCCTAGTTCTGCAACAGCAGGGGTCCGAATAGTCGTGTCAATTGTGTCCGAGGACGGTGTCTCAGAGATAACAAATGAACAGCACGAGATTGCCCCCCGAGGTGACTCCACAATAGACCTGAAGCTCGTGCCCATAGTCTACTCGAAGGGAAAGGCCAGTGTGAAGGTCGAAGTATACTATGGTTCAAAGCCTCTAGCATCCCGAATCTACTCCACACGGGTCTACTAGGAGGTCTACCTGTGGAGCTCAAGCTGTTGCAAGGACGGAATCAACAGGGTATGAGCTTCACGAGCCCCGGATGCCTCGGCGGGAATGTCAAGACGGTCATTATTCGCTCAGAGGGTAGGCTCGTCCTGTCTGACGTGCGACACTCGGACAGAGTGCCAGCCAACAGCATTGTGGTGGATGCACGTATTGCTGACGCTCTCTTGGCCCGAGAAGGAACCGCCGTTCTGGTGGAGGCTGCGGACGAGGACATACCTGTCTGTGAAGAGATCTCTCTGAGCGTGAGTTCCCACACCGGGCTTGACTCTGAGAAGGTCGCTTCTGCTGTGTCAAAGAGAGTCACTGACCTGAAGCCCTATGTTGAAGGACTGATACTGCGGAGCGGTCAGGAGTTGCGGGCCGATGACCTGAGGCTCACATTCCGAGTCAAGTCGGTCACTCCCATGAGCACCACCCACCGGGCTGCGAGAGTCTTGTGGAAGCGGCTGAATAGGGTTGAGATTGAGGCCACTAGAGAAGCAGAATGCTACAACCTGTGCTGTGTCTTCGAGATGACCTCCACTGTGCACAGGAGTGACATCTCCATGGACGGTAGGATGGTCACTGAGTGGCAAGCAGCACTGCAGACTGCAAGTGACCTGTTGAACGACCTCATGTCCTGTGAGGCAGTCGCCCTGTTCAGTGCAATGATGTTCTCCTCATCTGTTGAGACTTTCAAGACGTACGACCCCGATTCAGGCCAAGAGTCTGAGTTCTGCACCGTTGACACGCCAGATGTGGCAAAGATGCTCTCGCTCTGGATGAGTAACAGGGAGAAAGACCATCGCGGGTCTCCTGCCAGTCCAGGGCTTGCAATAGAGCGTGCTCTTGGACTTGCCTACGACATGACCCGCAAGAACGGACTGCCCACAGTCGTGCTCCTGTTCGCCTCGGGTGCTTACTCAGCAGGACCAAACCCTGTGAAACTCGCCACAGTGGACCCGGGCCAAGAACGCATAGCAGTGTTCACAGTTGGACTGGGCAGTTCTGCAGACATGGATCTGCTAGACGCCATAGCAGAGTCAGGAAGGGGAAGTGGCATTCGAGTCTCCACGGATGTGGACGCGGAGGCTGTTGAGAGAGCAGTTCATGACTGGGTACATAGGAGGACTGGGATAGTTGGGTGATGGGCTGTTGACACGACTTCAGGCCATGCGCGCCAGCAATGAGGTCTCAGGGTTCATTTGTTCGCGCCTTCCTTCAGGGCGCCTAGAGTCTGGATGTATTGAACAGGGTCTCTTCTCAAAGGGTACTGAGGGCGAGCTTCGTCTGCGCACGACTCAGGTACAGACTCTGATACCTGCAGACCGGACTGTTCGCCTCTTCACCGAACGAGGAGTGTTGAAGCAGGGCGACTATGGCATTCTCATGCTGGGCGAGCCGGGTCTGCACTCACCGCGATTCAATGTATATCTTGGGAACGACTCCTCAGAAGGCCAGACGTTCAGATACTGCGCCGCATTCTGGACTGTGAGCTCAACTCCTGATAGAGTACTTCGGATAGTCCTCAACGAGGCATTGGGCGTCGAGCCACCTCAGAGTAGCACAGTGTTCACAGACTATGTCGAAGAGGTCAGAGAGGCTGCTTCGATGGGACTCGTGAAAGAGGCACTTGCTATGGCGATACCAAGAGGGAAGTTCAAGCCCTCCGAATGGGTTAGTGAAGCAACAGCCGCAGAGGAGGACGAAAAGGTCCCGCTAAAGGTGGGCGAACTGAAACTCATACCGAGTCTTGCCCCGGTTGTGACCACTTGGATTCTTGGACTTGAGCTGGTCAGAAACACAAGAGACCGGTGCGTTGCTGCAATCATGTCACACGATGGTCGCACTGAGTCATGTCTGTGGGACGGTTTGAGGAGTATGGCTCTGTTCATGGTAACGGAAGGCCTAGATGCGAACCCCCTCCTGCTTTCAACAGTCCAGTCAATGTGGTCGTCTGGGAAAGAACGAGACCTGCCACCCAAGGTGCCTCAGAGTCGTTCAGACGATACTGCTCAATTGCGTATGCAAGACTCGTCATCCCCAAGTCTCGTCGAGTCAGAGAGAGTTGAGCGAGGACAAGACAAGACGACAGCGACGCCCAGCGACTTGGACCAGCTCACCCAGCTGATTCGAAACGTGCCCGTCGCTGAGATCCTATCCCGACTGGCACATGTTGAACAGCGGGTCGAGTCCATAAGCACTAGGACGCCGTCCTCGCCCGATGAGTCGGGTAGTAGGTCCCTCCACGAACTGACGACCAGTCGGCTAAAGGAGGTGGTCGAACGGCTCGAACGACTGTCTGAACGTCTAGAGGACTTGGAAAAGAGAATCGCACGGTTTGCTTCGAAGACAGGGTGACATTCCTATGACAGACAGCAATGAGGAAGAGACGCGGAAGGATGCACAGTCTGTTCTTGCCTCGATGTCCGAGATTCTACAGCGACTTGAGAATGTCGAGAGTGTGCTTGACAGGATCGAAACGACTCTCGGAAAGAGACAAGGGTTGGCCTTGACGGACCAGACCGAGACCCGCGTGTCGAAGCTGCAATCGACTGCATCTCTCACCGAATCGACTCGCGAGGCGGTCTCCAGACTAGAGGTGGAGGTTGCAGACCTCGAGTCAAGAGTGAAGGCCATCGAGCTAATGCTGTCCGAGTAGTCACCGAGGCTGTCCTGAAGCAGTCAGTGCTTCGAGCGAAGAGAGGACTGCGTTGTGTATCGTCTGTAGACATATCTTCGAAGCCTTTTCAACCACGAAACATGACCCCTGCAGAGTCTTCAGTGCAGCCTGAGTGTCGAAGCTCTCCCCGACACCTATGACAAGAACCCGGCAACCATTCCTCTGTCCGATGGCATGGATGAAGGATGCGGCTTCATCTCCCTCGGCCTCTGCCCCACTTGTGACCAGAATTGCAAGAGTGGGCCTCTGGTCGCCAAAGTCCTCCAGAAACTCAGCAATGGAGCGATAGACCTCAGTCATGTTGGGAGGCCCAGCAGAGTCCCTGAGCGCGTCAAGCACTGATAGGACCATAGTGGTCCGTACCTCGCTTGACTCCATGTCATCAGAGAACTGCAAGTACTGCTGAACCGTTTCCGCTTTCTGAACCGAGAACTTCTCCACGTCCTTGCTTGCGTTGATGAGAGCGAACCTCCCGTCGCATCGGTTCACCTCGAACAGGCTCATCAACAGCAGTCCAATTATCGCAACCCCCTCGGACCCCGAAACACTTCCCCGTACGTGGTCCGCAATCTGCTCCGTCAGGCCACCACCAGCGGAGCGCGTCAGTCTTGACAGGATGCTCCTCGGGGATGTCACGGAGATGCGTGACTCTCTACCTCCATTGAATTCAAGGCAGAGAATGACATTGATCTCGGAGAGAGACGGAAGGGGTCTGAATTCCACATCCGCTCCTGTCAGAGTGCCGACCTCTCCGGGTCGGAGCTGCGGCCGTGACCACGTCAGATTAAAGATCACACCATGCTTCTGGCCCAAGGGGTAGTACTTCACACCTCTTGCAACAAAGAATCCCTGAAGCTTCGAGACAACATCACCATCTCTGAGCTGTATCAGGGACACCGTCTCCCCGGTGGTCGGTCCTGCAGACTCCCTGTAGCCAAAGACCACCTGTCTGAGGCCAATAGGCTGCCCCTGATACCTTACAATGTCTAGCTGGTGCTTTCCGCTCATTGCGACAAGTTCTGAGTCGAGAGTGTGCACTGAGGCAGTCCGCGATTCCACGTCGCATGCGAAGGCCTTTCCTACAAACCACTGACCGGTATGGTCCTCGAGAATCAGGACAAGGTCATCATCAGATACATTGAGTGCTTCCATGTCGCTCCGGTTCAGCCCAATCATTCCGGGGGAGGTCTCCTGCCTGCTCGCTGAGAAGTGAAGTGTAGAGAGTATCTCGACAGGGTCGACTACCCGGAAGTGCTCAAGAAGTGACTTACCAAACGCTCTCAGATGAGAGGGAGAGTTAAGCACCGGGCCCGACTGGGTGATGGACCTTAGAAGCGCAGTCATCTCTTCAGAGTCCCGGGACACCGGACCACGACTGAGCACTCTCGTCCATCCCACCAGTCTCAGAGTCCCATCGTGTTCAGACTTCATGACCAGACTGGAAGCCCGCTCAGATGCGGCATCCTCGACTGTGACCACGGCTGTGCTGGTGTCTACTCTATAAGAGTCTGTTGAGATCATGAACGCCACAGATGCGACATGCTTCTGCTCTCTCGAAGCCAAGACCTGTAGCATGCGCAAGACCTCATCATAAGCAGCCTTGCCCAACGACCGCTCAGCGACAACACACTCATCGTTAGCAGTAGCACGGAGGAAGGGTGGCGCTGATGGTAGCATCCGCATGAGATTGCCCGCAAATATCCTCTGGAGGTCTCGCGGGGTTCCGGCCAGAGTCCTGCTCAGCAGATAGCTGAGAATCTCTGTTATGCTGTCGCCCAGCTGCGTCTCCGGATATAGACTCCCGAAGACAAGCCCGGACGCCCAGTCTTCGCCTCGGACTTCACGTAGCCGCTTGGTGATGGTGGATAGGGACCTCACTGTGGAACCCGCTGTGAGGAACCTTATGTCGGGTATTTCGGCCAGTCGGTTCACGACTGCTCCTAGCGTCTTGTGTGAACGCAGCGTGAGTACAATCGACGACCACTTCAGTCCCATGCTTTTCAGAACCGAAAGCCATTCTAGGAGCGCGTCAAGGTCCTCTCGGTTGACCATCTCAATGAAGACGGGAAACCCCTGCCTCAGGTAGCCTATGAGGTCGTTTCTGTGGTGGCCATCAAAGACAGGCTTCAAGTCTTCTACTCGGAGCTGACAACCCCACCCTTGTCTGTCGTAGTCGCCCCACCGGAGGTCTTGAGTGACAAGCATTCTAGGGCCATAGGGAGCGGTGAGGCACCATCTTCTGACAGTCTCAGAGTTCTCCTCTCGCTGAGCCTTACTCAACACCATGTCTCCGACGTTCGATAGGGGACGAACGAGGAATTGGTCAACTAGCCAGCTGGTATCTGCCTCCTGCATTCCGGCATAGAGGTCACTAAGCAGCCGAGGTCTTGCCAGGTAGTCGTAGGTCTTACGAGGGACGTACTTGTACGCACTGGGATACTTTGAGACAAGCGTGAACAGCTGGCTCTCCACGGTCCTGTAGTATGAGAGTGCCCGGGCCGGGTCGAATGTTGTATTCTGAGATCCCACCTGGACGACTCCAAGTTGTAGCGTCCCGTCAAGTACAAAGAAGCGGTGGATTTCATTTGCCTCGCTGTCTTCTACTACCAGCAAGTGACTCGCCCCGTTGGTTTGTGTCATTCCTGTTGGTGAACAGATATATGCGTAGTGTATCGTCAGATGTCTGTCTGTACCATGTTTCATCACGTCCACATCATGACAGCACAGGCGGAGTTGTAGCAGATGCTCATTGTGCGAGCTGTGGAGGACCTCCCCCAGTATGGAATGAAGAAAGGGCAGGAGATTGCATTCTATGTGGTTGATGCCCACCACCACATGGGGAAGGAGAAGTCCCACAGGAACACTCCCTCTGGAGCATATGACTTCTATGCACTCCTGTGGTTCGAAATGCAGCGCATGGCCAAGGAGATGCTTGACAGAGATGAACTGCTTCTTGAGCCGGTCAGGGTCGAGCCACCACCGGCAGTGGCAAGACTCTTCGGGTCAAGGGATGACTGGAATGCTTTCAACCATGGTTGGCTTGTGGACCGGACTGTCGTCTTTCCATACTCGGACGACTATGCCCGCTCCGGCTTTCCGCAGAACGCCAGCTTCAAGGTCTCAAATGACCGCATAGCCGGATGGTCCACTCGGGCGCCCAACTCCGCCAGACTCATAGGGTTCGCTCGGGTCGACCCGATGGACTACAAGGAGGGAAGACCCGACTTGGCAGTGGTGGAACTCGAACGCGCTGTCAAGACCCTGGGTCTGAGGGGTCTCAAACTGCATCCACTGTCTCAGCTCTTCGTCGACGATCTCACCAGCACACCCGTCAAGGAGGTACTTCTCAAGGCATTTGAACTGAACATCCCTGTCCTCTTTGACACGAGAAACATCCGAACGGTCAGCAAGATAGTCGAACTGACGGAGGCTCTTGCAGGACCCGCCATCGACCGGTCATACAGCGGGGTGATTGTGGCTCACTGTGGCATGAGCCCGGGCGACCCTGCACTATACAAGTACCTTGGGCATCCACGAGTCTATGGGGAGACCTCCACACTACACGGCAATGATGTGCCGCTTCTATTCAAGAGCGCGAGGGAGAGGATCGTATCAGATGGAAACAGATGGTCAGAGAAGCTCATCTTCGGAACCGACTACACCTTTCTCTCTGTCCAAGCGGCTCAGGTTGTCCTCTTCATGCTCTCTCGTGACTTCCCCGGGAACCTGGCCGACATACAGAGGGTGCTGGCCGGGAATATCCTCTCCCTAGTCAGGACCCCCATGAAGACAGACGCGGGTTGTACTCTGAAGCCAAGACAACTGCTGCTCAGGAGGCAGTCCAGCAGTGTGCTGGAGGCTCTGGAGAGAGAGGTGTTCTCTCTCGTATCAGACGGCGAATGGGAGACCTCCTCATTGGACTTTCTGATCCCACCATCGGGGACTTGGCCGGAACCCCGCGTGGAGGAGAGCGGCTGGTTCTGCGGAGTGGACATTGAATCGTATGTCCTCACGATTGTGCACCGGGAGTCGAGGAGAGAGGTGCATCTTCTGTTTCGCCAGCATCCGGGGGACATTGTCACACTGTCGGTGATTGGTAGTCGCGGCGAACCAACGCTTTGCACAACAGAACACTCAACACAGAGAATGAACTACGAACTTGAGAGGACTCTCAGTAAGAACTCCAGGCAGATTGACAGCCCAGACGCTGTTCACGCGGCACTGAAGTCACTGCTACCATAGCGACCGATTCTTTATAACAACACACTGACACGCAGATTACAAGGAATTGTGGAGGCGACAGAGATCCCCAAACGCATGACTTTGAAGATTGTTGATGGTGGCGATCTCAGAGGATATGCGAATCTTCATCCGGACACCGCAAAGGCGCTCGACGCTGAGATTGGCTCGATAGTCACGTTCGAAGACACAAGCAGCGGCTTCTGGGGCGCAGCCGAGATACGGAAGAGCTCCTCTGTGGGACGGGACCGAATAGTAGTCGACACACTCATACTGGAGGCTTCCCTCCTAATGGATGGTGACACGGTTGAGGTGGAGCTGTATGAGAAAGATATGGTCGCTCTCGAGTACGTGGAGTTTGGACTGAAGCCGCTGACAGACAAGGCAAACTCAGAGGACCTGATAACCAGAGCTGCAGAAAAGATCGACTCACTTGAGAAAGTGATAGGTGGTCGTCTGGTCTACCCCGGGATGTCCTTCAACTGGCCGGAGATGGCTGTCAAAGTTGAGATTACCCTGACCCGACCTCCACTGAGCGGCAAGAGCTTCGCGAAGCTCGCCTTTGAGGCGTTACGAGAGAAGACCGGGTACCAGTTCAAGACAATTGGTATTGCTACACCATTCAATGCCATACTCTGCATTGACACAAGCGGGTCCATGAAGACTACCGACGTTCCTGTTCAGGACATTGCACATGCGAGGGAGGGGCTGAAGGACCTGGCAGGTGACAATCCAGAGGTGCAGAGCTTCTTGGATCGTTTTGAAGAGGGCAAGAATGTGAGCAGAGCCGAGGCCGCCGCGATGGCGGTCCTGCTCTATCTGGCCGAGAAGGTGGGTCGAGGGTATGGCGAGAAGGTCGCACTAGTCACCTTTGAGAAGGATGTCAGTGAGATGACCTTTCTGAACTCTGAAACGGGAGAAGTGCAACCGTTTGTGGAGTGTACTGGGAAAGACAAGGCTCTCGGCCAACAGGTGATCAGCACTTATGTCATAGACAAGGTAGAGGAAGGCGGGACGCTCACTGATATCGGTACCGCCCTCATCAAGGCCCATGAGATTCTGCTTGCGTTCAAAGACCCAAACAAACCCGCAATGATAATCGTGCTCACTGATGGTATGACAACAGCAGGCCCGCCTCCACTGAAGGTACTGAAAGAGCGCTTCACGGAGAAGAACCGACTCGTAATCTACACGATAGGCCTGGGCGAGCGAAGTGAGATTGACGAAGAGCTCATGCTGGCCATAGCTCAGTTCGGTAACGGGACCTATCGTCATGTCGATAACATGAGGGACCTGCTCGAATGGTACGGCAGACTTGCAAGCGAGTTCGCCATTGTCATAAAGGGAAATGCCTAGGAGAAGGCGTCAACCAGCCCTCTCAGAGTGTCTAGATCCATGTCGCGGATTTGCTCTTCGGTCAGCCCCTTCAGCGCCTCTGGGGGCACCTTCATCAAGAGCTTCCCCTTGACTTCGCCATACTTGGTGATTAGTTCTGAACTCGTAGACTCTTCGGAAGACGTGGCAGACGATTCGCCTGAGGACTCCCTGTCAGGCGTAGCAATCAGGGCCTCAAGCTCATCTTCACTTAGGCTGTCAATGGCGCCCGGTGGCAGTGAGTCTCGGACTTCCTTCGGTATCTTGGCAATGAGCTCCTCACGGCTCGGTCCCTTCTTCACTACCCTGACCTTCTTCACCTTCCGAACACGTACTGTCTTCTTCTTCTCCCTGCCTGCAGCTTCAGGGAAGGAAGCCATCAGTGAGTCGACGAGTTCTCTTGCAGTGGTTGGAGTCAGTCGTCTGAGGTCTTCTACGGGTAGGGTTGCACGCAGGTCCTCCGGTAGTTCGCTCAGAATTGCCTCCACTTCTGCCGACATTCCTGTTGTCTTCGGAGTGGTGACTTCAGCTTCGGCTGTCGCGGCGGGTGTCTCTGTGCTTCTGAGGATTATGGGCTCGCTCTCAAGCTCCGCCTCCAGAGCGGTTGAGTCAATGGGTACGTCGAACTTCTGGCGGCTCCATCTGACGTAGCTGTCGATTGCATTCGAGTTCACGCGAAGACCTCGGAGGTATTCTCGGACCTGTTCCTCGGTCATGCCCGGAAAGCCATCAATGAACTTGTCGATGGTCTCAGAGGGCAGTCTCGCCCAGATTGGACCGTTGACCAGTTTCGACAGCCCTGCAGCACAGTGGGACCGCACCCATGTGTTTGTGTCCTTGAGACCCCTCAATAGATGGGGTATGTTCCGGGGTTGTCGGTACCACGCAATCAGCTGAGCAGCAGCTATCCTCACATTGGCCTCATCATCATCCAGTGCTCGTACCGCATCAAGGACCATTGATGGGTCCCCGACTTCGACTGCAGCCAATAGAGCTCTCTCCCGAACTGTCTCAGAGGCATCCGAGAAAGCACTGATCAGTTCCGCTCTGACCTTGGGGTCCTTCCGTGCTAGCTTTCCGACTTCCTCGGTTTCATACTCAAGCAACATCTGCCTAGTATCAGCCAATCCCTAGGGGTCTCCTTAGACATGACTTCTATGGTCGGTTTTACCGATATATGTCCCGTACTTAAATCACTTGGCCCTAGATATGGCTTTAGTGGGGATAGACACCACTGCACTAGCTTGTTGACACCACTCATCGTACGACTGGGACCAGTACATGTTCCGACCTCTTGTAGCCTCGTTCGCAGACCCGGGGTGACACGACAAACCATTGCACATCCATGGACATGACATCACTGCATAGTGAGACCGGATTAGATTTAGGCAAGAATGAGGAGGAAGACTCGATGCGCAGATGTCTGACGATCGCCGTGCAAGAGTCACAAGAGTGACTCTCTTCGCACTACTGATGGTTGCAATTGTTGCGCTGCCAGTCTTCGGTTCCGCACTCTTTGCAGGAGAGGATGCAGAAGTTGTCGGGAGCATTCTCGCGCTCTGCACCTTTCCATTGATGTATCTCGCACTCGTGTACTTCTTGGGCCAAGAGCGAAGAAAGGGATTCTCCAGCCTCGGGCTCACTCTCACGCCCAATACCGTTCATAGTCTGATTATCGGCGCCCTGTCAGGACTAGTCGCATCCAGTGTGGTATTCCTGCTGGCACTCACCTTCGGCGGGCAGACACGACCTGTCTCAGAGATCACCGCCGACCTCATCATCTCGGAGATTGTGATTACAGCATTGGTGGCAGGTCTTGAGGAGCTCTCTTACCGAGGTTACATGATGACAAGAATGGCCGAGCTCTGGGGCAAAGGTAGAGCAATCCTGCTCAGCTCTGCAGTCTTCTCATTGGTTCACTTCAGCTGGTGGCTGCCATGGGGTACAGTGTCAGCTGAACTCGTACTCATGTTCTCCATCAACCTCTTCTTGGGTGGCTGTGTACTTGGGGCGGCCTATTATCTCTCGGGAAGTGCCATCTGGGCGTCCATTGGCTTTCACTACATGTGGAACATTGTTGCCTATGTGATGTTTCCCGTGTACCCCACGACCCCGGTAGCAGCTCCAATCATATTTCAGATAGAGTGGGGCGTCACGACAGTCCTTGGCTTCGCTGCCGGACTTGGCCTGATGTACCTCCTCTTCAGGACAATAGATTCTTCGGGACTTCGTCGCATTCGAAACTAGGAGTGCTGAAACTCCATCCATGGTCAGCTGGAGAAGAACGCAAGCAGTGGCAGCTGTGATTGTCAAAGGCCAGCACTGGACATTGACAGGCTGCGTGCTGCACCGTTACTAGTGCCAGCACGAATCAGACCTGCTCAGAAGGGAGCATAGAGCCATCCCTACTCAGGTTCAATGCGCCAACAACATGGTCACTGTGACGACTGCGCACAGGCTTCTTGTGAGCCTAGGATGTCAACTCCAGAAGTGATGGCATCTCGGCTATCATCAGTTTGTTGAACACGCTGTACTGCTGCTCATAGATGGCAACATTCTCAGGAATCGGCTGTCGTCTCTCCTCCACCCGGTACATGTTATCAACAGCCTCAGGATATGACCCGTACACACCTGTACCTACTGCTGCAAGGATTGCAGCACCAATCACCGTCGAGTCACGCGACCGTGGCAACACCACCGTCTTGTTCGTGCAGTCAGCCATTATCTGCCTCCACAAGGGGGAGTTCGCACCTCCGCCGTCGACCCTGAGTTCAGTGAATACGAGGTCCAGCATGCCCTCCATCATTTGCAGATAGAGCTGGATACCGTATCCATTAGCCTCCATGATGGCCCTCGCGATGTGAGCTCGTGTGTGACCAAAGCCGAGATTGTAGAAGATTCCCTTGTTATAGGCCATGAAGGGGAAGACGACAAGTCCATCACTGCCAGGTGGCACTGCATGTGCGGACTGCTCAATCAATCCCCACACATCCCTCCCGGCTTGGGCAGCCAGTGCCATCTCGACCTGACAGTACTGGTCTCGATACCACTTGTAGGCGAGACCCGTGCCGGGTATGACACCCTCAAGAATCCACTTTCCCGGGATTGCAGAGGGGTTGCTGAACATGACATAGGGTTCCTCGATGTGTTGTTCGGTATGAGTGATGACAAACGTCCCGGTGCCGGTTGTAGCCTTAACAACGCCAGTACGTATGGTTCCGGTCCCAAGTGCGGAACACTGTTGGTCACCACTACCCATTATCACCAGAGTACCAGGACGAAGACCACAGCTCTTGGAGGCCGTGGATGAGACCTCTCCTACTGTGCTGCCGGGCTGCTTGATTGTCGCAAGTTTGTCTACTGGAATGCCGGTCAGCTCACATAGCTCCTCAGACCACTCCAGAGTCGCATGGTCGATTGGACCATAGCGCGCGTTGGCAGGCTCCGTGACCATCTCCCCACACAACCTGAAGTTGATCAGAGCATCCAGTGTGACGAACTTGCACGTCTTCTCGAACAGGGTCGGACGGTTCTCTGCGAACCACATGATCTTGTTGACGCTCTTCCGCGGCCCTATCTGTGCAGCCAGCTCTTTGCTCTTCTTGGTAGAGCGATTGTCGACCCATGTGACGGTTGGAGCCAGAGGTGAGCCGGAACTGTCCACGGGAGTTATGCAGTCTCTCGTCGTAGCAACAACACAGGCCACGACAGCGTCACGCCCACCCTTGTAGTCGGAGACCGCTCTCTGCATCGTGTTGCAGGCGGTCCGCCAGTATGTGTCCGCTAGCTGCTCGTGGGTCTTCAGCTCGCGAGGCGTTGGCGGATACTCTTCATATGCTCTGGATAGTTCCCGGCCCTCCTCGTCCACTAGTGAGGACCTCGCACCAGTTGTGCCAATGTCAAATACCGCGAATACTCTCTGACTCATCTCGTTCTCCGAACTGACGACAAAGGCATGCGGGACTTAAGAATGTTCTCGACTGATGTTCAGCCAGAGTTATCAGAGGGAATGGTGCATGCATGTTGTAATGGTAGACCATGCTCCATACCCAATCCACTCTGAGGTGGAGCAGCATGTCCATCTCATACGGGGAGGGAATAACGCGAGGTTTCCCCAAGCCAATTGTCTCCTCATAGACGATGACACTCTTACACTAGTGGACGCTGGTGCCGACATCAGACACATCGAGGCAACGCTTAGGGACTTCGGTCACAGTCTGAAAGACATCGACCTGATAGTCCTGACCCACTTCCATGTGGACCACAAAGGACATGCCACGCAGCTGCAGCAAGTCTCGGAATGCGAGGTCATATGTCATCCTCTTGCAGAGAGAGGGGTCAAGACATTCTCAGGGCTTGTAGACTGCTATGGTATTGAAGGGCACAGATGTTACCAAGACTGGATGGGGCTGCTCCACGAACGACTGCCACACGTCATGTCTGACTACACCGTGACGGGCCTCATAGACATGAATAGGACCATAGACCTCGGGGAGTGTGTCCTCCATCCGATATGCGCACCAGGACACACACCAGACCACATCTGTATCGGAATCAACGGCTATGAGACCATCTTTCTTACGGACATTGACCTTACTAGGTTCGGGCCGTGGTATGGCAATGTGGTCAGCGATATCCCCCAGTTTCGAGAGTCAATCAAGAACATCATCAGTCTGCGTCCAAGAGTCGGAATAAGCAGCCATCTGGTGGATCCTGTGAGAGATGGACTGGAACTCGAACTGAAGAGGTACATGGCAGTCTTCGACCAGAGAGAGAAGAGGATTGTCGAGCGATTGTCTGCAGGCTATGACACAATAGACGCCTTAGCAGCTCTGCCCACCATCTATCCGCGCCTTCCGCAAGGCCTCTACATAGTCTTCGAGGAATTCATGTTACGAAAGCATGTGGAGGAACTTGTCCGTAGAGGTGTTGCATACCTCGACGGCAATCGGATACGTCTTGTAGAGAGAGGATAGGAGACGGAGCCAGAGCCCCGTCTTCGTCAAGGCTCACTCATGTCTGAAGGTGGGAGTACGCTTGCTCAGAAAGGCGTCAACTCCCTCGTCCTTGTCCTTGGTGTCAAAAGTCTTGCAGAAGACATCCACCTCGAACTTTAGACTCCGGTCGAGTGGCATCACCCATGCGTTGTTCACTGACTGCTTTGCGAGTCTTACTGCGACGCCGGGCTTCGTTACAAGGAGCTTCGCCAGCTCCAGAGTGCCGGCCTTGAGTGCAGCTACGGACTCAAACACCCTGTCAACCAGTCCGATGCGCAGTGCTTCTTCAGCGGATATCTGCTTCCCCGTGAAGACTAGTTCCTTTGCCGTGCCAAGACCCACAAGCCGTGGAAGGCGTACGGTACCACCGAATCCAGGTATGATGCCCAAGTTGATCTCCGGTTGACCCAGTCTGGCATTTGACGATGCGTAGCGAATGTCGCACGCCATTGCAATCTCGCACCCACCGCCAAGAGCGAAACCGTTGATTGATGCTATCACGGGTTTGCTCATACCCTCGATGTACGTGCATAACTGCTGGCCGTTCTCAGCCAGAGGACGTACGGTCTTGGAGTCACGGCCCTTGAACTCACTGATGTCAGCACCTGCTGCAAAGGCCTTCTCACCAGCGCCTGTAAGTACAACCGCTCTTACAGTCGAGTCGGCCTCAGCCTTCTTCATGAACTCCTTCAGGGTCTTCACGACCTCTATGTTAAGAGCATTGTACTTGTCAGGACGGTTTATTGTGATGGTGGCCACGCCCTCGGCAACCTCGTAGAGGACATCGTTCGACATTTCTGGACCTCTCCTTTCGCACACCACCTGACTCATCACGATAATAAGGCTTCGGCAACCACTCATGCGAATACGGGAGAGTTCGAACACGTGTTCTGATGGACCAGTGTGCACGCCTGTGGACGTAAGTTTATCAGGTCGTGTGTACACAGTTCTCGTACTGGGTCGATAGAAGGTGAGAACGTTGTATGCGACATTCAGAAAACAGGTCTGGCGTGACTCACTTCTTGCGATGAAGAACTCTCTTCTGAGCACGTACGACCTCAGCACATCAGCAGCGGAAGAAGAACTCTTTGTTCAGTCATGGCTTAGCGATGGCCCGGAATACGTCGAGTTCTCAGGGTACAAGCGCAACGAGGGGCGCAAGAGGATCACTGATGCGGCAGATCTGATTGACGACGCAGTCCAAGCGCTGGACAAGTGCGATAGTGCCGAGGCCTCTCGGGTGTACTTGGAAACCCTCAAGAGAGTCGTGCTCCTGTCAAACTTGGCGAGGGTACTTGAGGACTCGGTGAAGACTACATATACGAGAGAGAAATAGAGAGGGCACAGAGGCCCTCTTGGACTAGACCTGCCACTTGTAGGTGACTTTCTTATCGTCTACCTTCTCTATGCCGAGCTTCAGAGGCATACCGACAGTTGGCATGTCCATCAGATTTGTGATGTGCGCAGTCAACCTGAGCCCAGACGGAAACTCGCCTATGGCCACCACGTACGGGGCGCGTGAGGACATAGTCTCAGGGGCAAAGTCGACGATTACGTACGAGAGGAGCTTGGCTTCGGTCTCCTTGTGAGGGGTGAGCTCACACACGCTCAAGCACTTCTGACAGTGCTCCCTCGGTGGGAGATACTCAGCTCCACACTTGGTGCACTTGCTCTTGTTGAGCGTGCCTGAATCAAGCTCAGTCAGAAACTGACGGAAGAAAGGTGTCAAAGCCTTGTCAGTCGTATATCCAAGATAGACTTCCTTCTCGCTCATTGCTACCAACCTCGCTCGTAGATGAACACATTGACGAATTGCCCAGACTGACCCACATTGTGTACAAGACCGTACTTCACGTCCTTTATCTGACGCGAACTTTTCTCGGCCTTGCCCTGCATCTGTTTGTAGACCTCATAGGTCATCGAGATGCCCGTGGCACCCAGCGGATGTCCCTTGCTCTTGAGACCACCATCACAGTTGACGGGAATCCGACCGTCATGGTAGTTCTCCTTGTTCTCGACTATTTCCCGTCCCTTTCCTGGTGGTGCAAAGCCCAAGTCCTCATAGGCAATCAACTCTGCTATTGTGAAGCAGTCGTGGACTTCGGCCATGTCAATCTTGTCCGGTCCAATACCGGCCATCTTGTAGGCAGCCGCGGCAGCCTGCCTCGCACCGGGGATGGAGGTGAGGCTTGGACGGCTCTGGATCATCATCTCCGATGCGCCAGCTCCAATGCCCGCAATCCACATGGGGTAGTCCGTGAACTCCTTCACTCTCTCCTCAGCCGCAATCACCACGGCTGCAGCACCATCAGTAATGAGACTGCAGTCATAGAGGTTCAAAGGCCGGCAGATTGGTATGGCGTTGTTTGCCTCCTCGAAAGACACCGCCTTTGGCAGGTGTGCCTTTGGATTCTGAGAGCCATAGTGATGGGACTTCACTGCAATCTGTGCCAGCACGTCATGTGGCATGTTGTACTTCGCCATGTACTGGGTGGCCATTAGCGCATAGAAAGCGGGAAAGGATATCCCGTAGGGGTATTCCCACCTCATGTCACCAGCTCGGGACATGTACTCGGTGGCAGTGGCAGAGGACACACGGTTCATCTGCTCCACACCAAGTACAAGCATGACGTCATAGAGGCCCGAGGCCACCATGCCCCATGCGGCCCTCAGCGATGCGGTTCCAGTGGCGCAAGCGGACTCGCATCTGAGGTGAGGCCGATTCTGAAGCCCTATGTAGTCAGCCATCAAGGCCGAACCAGCTCCCTGACCCGTAAACTGCGATGCAGCATAAGAGAGCACCGAGGCATCAATCCGGTCCTGAGTGATTCCCGCGTCATAGATAGGCTTGTAGGCCTCCCATGTCAGCTCTCTCATGGTCGCGTCGGGTCGTTTGCCGAACTTGCTGTGACCAGCAGCAACAACAGCAACTCTTCTTGCCAATGTTTGTAATTCTCCGATTGTAGTCGTTCCCGACAAAGATGTGCCCACTCTGAGTGCGAGGTCTTAAGCATACCGGATGGACAATGAAGAACAGAAAAAGGCAAGAAGCCCACCTCGCCGTGGAGGTAGGCTCCAGATACTATTGTCCAGTGAACTTGCCGCGACGTTTCTCGAAGATTGCGCTGATGCCTTCAGCCAGGTCCTTTGTCTTGAAGCACTCGACAGCAGCATCCACCTCGTAGCGGAGGTTGTCGACGTAGCTGGCTTCGAACGCCATATGTGTGGCCTTCTTTGCGAGCCTGACCGCGACTGGTGCGTTGCCACCAAGCTTGGCTCCGTACCACATTGCTTGGCTGATGAGCTCCTCTTTCTTCGTGACTTTGCTCACCAGACCCATCTGGAGTGCTTCAGAAGCCGTCACCTGACCACCTGTCAGCACCATCTCAAGGGCTCGACCGAGACCCACAATCCTTGGTAGTCGGACACACCCACCCCAAGCGGGGAGAAGGCCCAGACTAACCTCCGGGGTACCAATCTTTGCTTCTTCCTCACAGATCCTGATGTCACAGGCGAGGGCAATCTCGGTACCACCACCCAGACAGAGCCCATTAATGGCTGCAATCACAGGCTTGCTAAGGGTCGCAATCGTGTCGATTGCCTTCTGACCCTGTGAGACCAGTTCCGCCACCTTGCCTGGGCTGCCCAACAGGCCCTGTGCCATCTTCAGGTCCGCGCCCGTGCAGTATACCTTCTCATGCGCGCTCGCAAGGACAACAGACCTGATGTCGGGGTCTTTCTCTGCAGTCTGGAGGGCTGCGATGAGATCAGCGATGAACTCGTCGTTGATTGCGTTGAGAGCATCAACACGGTTGAACTTTATCAGAGCCGTGTTCTTGACAGGGCTCAGAAAGGACCCTGCCTTTTCGTATAGCATAGTCTTGAACTCAGGCATTGTTTTCACCTTTTTCGAGACAGTGGGTTTCGTTTGTAAGACCCAACTTATAAACCTCCTACCTTGGCATCTGTGGGATGCACTGTCAGTATGGTCCTTGCCGGGAGTGCAAAAACAGCACGAGGGAGGCCGATGACCTCCCTCATCGTATCACATTCTCTGCTATCCGAGCATCTTGGGGACACTATAGCAGGGCCCATGCTCCTTCTCCAGTTTGCCAAGCTCCGCTTTGATTCTGTCGAAGCCGTACTTGGCAGCCATCTCGAATGGGCCTAGTGGAAAACTGGCTCCGAGTTTCATGGCCAAGTCTATGTCCTCCTTCGTGGCGATGCCTTGATCGACCAGAATCATTGCCTCACGAATGACGGGCAAAGAGATGCGGTCCACCAACCACTGAGCATCTACGCCCTTCGGTGGAGGTGCTGGCTCAGCCGTGCCACCATAGTGATAGAAGCCCTTCTTTGCCTTCGCACCAATGGCGCCACTCTTCACCAGGTCTTCGAGAGTCTTGGGAGGTCGGAAGCAGTCACCCAGCTCGCGGTAGAGAGTACTCATGGCATTGAATGCAATGTCTAGGCCCACAAAGTCACCGAGCGTGAATGGACCCGCGGGGAACTTTGCAATGGTCGTCATTGCGCGGTCTATCTCCTCCTTTGTGGCAACGCCGTTCTCATAGAGGACAATCGCCTCGCGTAGTACGGGCATCAGAATCCGATTCACAATGAACCCGGGACTGTTCTTCGCCTTGACAGCCGTCTTGCCCTGCTTCTCACCGACCTTGATCACCGCGTCGATTGTCTCCTGGCTCGTCTTGGAACCTATCACAATCTCAATCAGCTTCATGGCTGCTACTGGTGAGAAGTAGTGCATACCGACGAACTTGTCTGGTCGGCCTGTGGACTTGGCAAGCTCATCAATGCTCAGAGATGAGGTGTTGGTCGCAAGGATGGCATGAGCGGGTGCGCTCTTGTCAACTTCAGAGAAGAGCTTCTTCTTCGCATCCATGTTCTCAAAGATTGCCTCGATGACAAGGTCTGCATCCCGCACGGCCTCGGCGAGGTTGACAGTCCCCTTCAGGCGGCTCATGAGACCTTCGGCCTCGCTCATGGACATCTTTCCCTTGTCGATGCCACTCATGACATCGGAGCGAATCCTGTCCATTCCTGCGTCGACCGCCTGCTGGTTCACATCAACCATCGTGACATCGAAGCCGCGCCATGCCGAAACATAGGCGATGCCTGAGCCCATCAGACCTGAACCCACCACTGTTATCCGCTTGATGTCCACAACGTCCGCCTCCTACATGGACATCATCGCTGCGAGAATCAGATTCGCAAGTGGGTCACTCTCATTCGCATTTCCAATGACTGTCAGTCTTCCATCGGCCATGGTATCCTTGAATGGGGTTTCACCTGTGAAGATTGCCAACAGCGTGGCCGAATTGGCTTTGTAGATCACATCAGGACTCGGATAGATACCTTCGTGGAGCGTCATATCCTCACGGGTGACCACGATATACTGATCACCCTCTTCGGTATGAACTTGAAGGACCTTGCCATCGTACGGACCAATCCACTCTGCGAGGTTCTTTTTCAGGTCAGCCTTTTCCTTTACCTTCGCCATCAGGAACTGGAAGAACTCCTGTAGTTGAGTCATTTCTTCTCGTCCTCCTTCATGATCCAGTCAGCAATGGCCTCCTTCATGGCAGCATCTACTGAAACTGCCCACATGTTGCCTTTTCTTCTCTTGACGGTCTCAAGGAACTCATCATAGTCTGGTCCATCCATCAGGACGACGATTCGTCCCTTCCTGTCATTCAGGAAGGACTGATGAATCATCTTCTTGGAGGTCCAGTACTCATGGGTTATGTCACCCTCCTTCAGTCGAGGATAGAAGGGCCAGTCTCCTCTTGGATGCTTTCTGAACTTCGCCATCTCACTTCTCACTCCATCTCTTTACTAGCCTGCCGTCAGCTTCAAGGAAACCAGGTCGAAACGGCCACTGGACTGCATAGCGCATTCCCTTGACTCCGTCAACCTCTCCCTTAGACCAACGTCCGGTATAGACGCGTCCACCTTTGCCCATACAGAACTCGTGCATCACGACTTCTATCAGGCCTTCCGGTTTCAGACCAGCTTCTTCAGCAATTTCCTTCAGGTGCTTGAGGACTTCTCCTTCGAAATTGACTTCCATTTCACTTCTTCCTCCTGAAAGCAAGCCGCTTGTATGGGTAGCCCCATCGCTCCTGATACATCAGACCTTCAAGTGGAGGTCGGCTGGGACCTAGGTCGCGTGCGCGAACCCGCTTGCCTATACAGAAGGCGGTCAGCGGCAACCATATGGGCGGGATTCCAAGTCGATCGCGGATCAGTTCTGCGTGTCGGGGGTCCGAACAGACCAGAGCCTCGTATCCGCAGCCATATCCTAGCTCAGAGGCCACAAGCCACATGTTCATGATGGCCATACCTGCTACTACCGAGCCGAACAGCTCGTTCGGATACAAGTAGCCTGCATCGTGCCATGAGTCACTCGCACAGACTATAATCACAGTGTCCGACTTCTCGGGGTATCGGAAGAGCTCGCCATCTCGGAGTCTGGCATACACAGCTGCGCGATAGGGGTCTCCGATGAACCAGTTTCTTCCGCTGGTGAGTTCAAAGGGCGCTCCACCAAAGGCAGTCTGCGCCATCTCCTGTGCTATGTCCGCAAGGAACACCTTCGTGTCCTGGTCGTCACGGATGACTATGAAGCGGACCATAAGCATATTCTCTGGACTGGGAGCGTGCCGAGCCGCATCAAGTATCATCTCAATGTGCTCGTCGGGGATGCGCTCGCCAGTGAATTCGCGGATAGAGCGTCTCTCTCGAATCATCCGCAGAGAGGCAAGTTCGGGGGAGACCTTCGTCTCATTGCTCGCCTCGCTGGCAGAGTCAGGTCTTGAAGCAGTAACCATTGTTTCATCCCTTAGGTCAATAGTAGGCTGACGCACACTTGCTGGCATAAATCTGTATCGAACGCCTGTCGCTAGCAAGTTCAGCCTCGCAGGCCTATCTGACACCAGCCCTGTACTGAAGTGTGTGTCTGCATGTGAAGTGGTGCGTCGGCCCAGATGGTAGTGGGCTCTCTCATACGATAGTGCAGCGCCAAGAAGATGCCCATTGCCTGCTGCATTGGCATGGGGATGGGAAGGCGTAGTGCGAGATAGGGCGAAGGATAGTACATGAAAAAGGGGAGGTACGTCATCAATGTGAAAATGTCCGCGAAGAAGAGACTTAGGAAAGCAACCAGACCAAGTCTATGACCGCTTGTCTTGCCGCCCACGTACCTGACAACCGATACCGGGAATACTAGATTGAACGGAAAGAGGAACAGAAACGTAAACAACACGTACGGGGGGTTCAGCGCGAAACCCTGGCTAAGCATGAATTCACTGTACGAAGTAGAAACATAGCTCCATAGAAGAGCGACTATTTGATATCCCCCGTAGTAGACCATCTCATATCCCCCATAGTACAGAGGTATCACAGACAACGGACACAGAAGCGTGGCCACCGTCATCGTAACGGCAGATACTGCAAGACGCCGCTCCATTGCAATCAGAGAAACCGAGTCTGGCTAGCCACTAATGAGCCTTATCATCTCATCATCAACTCTGTTGCATGATCCATCTGCTCTCCCAGATGAGCTATACAAGTCGCAGACCATTACGAGCCAGCATCTTCAGGAGCACCTCTCGACCTTCGGCCAATTCTCCTTGACCTCAGGGCACTACCGTATTGCCTTTAGTGCAGAGTATCCCGACTGAATCAGACCATTCAGCCCGTGGTTGTCATGTTTCACTGCACACGAGAGGACACCAGACTATTCACGGGATGACAAGTTCAGGTCAGTCAATGGCAGGTGTGTATGACGTGAGTATTGGTGGCATAACAGTCACGGTACACAAGATGCCATAAGGTGCATACAGCGGAACTCACGCAGACGTGCTCTCAGACTCCCGGTATTCTCGACGCACGTCTCTGCGGAGAGGAGAACGACTGCCCTCTCCGCTCTCATCATTGCATCAGAGAGACGATAGCATCCAAGTCGATTGACTCGCCCACTATTCGCTCCACCACAGCAGCCTTCTCAATGTTCTCAGGGCTGACAGAACCGACGAGGTGATCGACTATCTGACTGGTGCTGTAAGTGTCCTTGGCTGTAACCATTATGGGAATCCCAAGCTCCTTGGCTCTGGTAAGGATCATCATATCGGGTCCAAGACTGCCGACAAGGATGAGCAGTCTTGTGTCAGTCTCCATTGCGGCAAGACAGAGATCCGAACGGTCGCCACTGGTTATGACAGCCTTGCCCTTCTTTTGGCGGAACCATCTCAATGCGTTCTCGGGTGCCATGCTACCTACGACAAACTCATCGACGATGGTGTTCAGCTTGTCCTCACCTATGACCATCTGTCCGTCCAGAGCTTTCATTATGTCCCGCACTGTTGGATTGAACAGCTCCCGGTTCTGATATATCGCCCCACAGAAACGTACACCATGTCTCTCCAATAGTGGCGCGATGCTCTCACTGATAGTCGAACGAAGCATGGGCGGGACCATCATGAGGATGACCCCAATGGACTCCACTCCGAAGTGACGGAAGAAGTCTCTGTGCATGAGCACCTCGTCAATCGCCTCGACCTCGGGAAAGCGCACAACGCAGACGACCGATGCGCCCAGTTCCTTGGCAATCTGAGGAGATGAGAGATCGATATGAAGCAGATGCCATGGGGCCTCCGTCCCTTCAATCAGCACGAAATCGACATCCTCGGACACGACGCTGTAGCAGTCATGAATCGTCTTGAGCAGCGCGACCCGGCCCTTCTTAATCATCTCATCGAAGCTCGACATCGTTCTGAGAATGGGAGAGATGCATTCCTCCTTCGCGCCCATCTTCAACACCTGTTTCATAAGCTCCGCATCTCTGTCATAGTCAGGGGACTCGCCTCCCATACCATACGTCCTCTCACCCACGGGCTTGAAGTACGAAACATCATAGCCCTTGGCTCGGAGGCGTGAGGCAAGACCGAGTGCCACCATGGTCTTCCCAGTCAGTGTAGCTCCGCTAACCATCAGACTCTTCGCCATGTTCCTAACCTCCAATAGTGATCTTCACGTCCACCGCAACCACTCCCTTCGACACCTCGTAGCCAAACAATGGGTTGATGTCAAGTTCCACAATCTCAGGAAAGTCCGTCACCAGTTGGCTGATCTTCAAGATGGTGTCCTCAAGGGCCTTGATGTCACTGGGGGGCTCGCCACGCACGCCTCTTAACAGGGTCCCCATCTTGGTCTCCGCAATCATCTCGGACACGTCGCTTCTCGTCATGGGTGCAAGTCTGAAGGCGACGTCCTTCAGGTAGTTGACGAAGATGCCTCCGGCTCCGAACATTACCAGAGGACCAAACTGAACGTCACGAGAGCAACCGACGATCAGTTCTCGACCCTTGTCAGCCATCTGCTGAACCTCAACGCCGTATATGATTGCCTTTGGCATGTTCGCCTTGCAGCTCGCCAGTATCTGTTGAAACGCAACCTCAACATCCTCAGGCGTGGCAAGTCCAACGCGTATGCCACCAACATCGCTCTTGTGGATGATGTCAGGGCTCGCAATCTTCATCACAACAGGATAGCCTATCTCTGAGGCAATCTGCTTTGCCTCTTCCGAACTGGTGGCCAGTCGAATCTTCGCAGTTGGAATGGAGTAGGCCTCCGCAATCGCATGAGCTTCGCTTCCCAAAAGGACTCTGCGGCCGTCAGCCCTGACGCTCTCAATGACCTGCTGCACTCTCTTCTTGTCCACATTGAAGCGAGGAATGCTCTCATCTCGCAGTGAGTTTCGGCGCTCAACGTACTTGTATAGCTCAGCCAGTGCCTTTACTGCCCGTTCAGGGAAGTCAAAGACAGGCACCCTTCCCTCGTTCAGGACTATTCTCGGGTACACCATCGAGTTGCCACCCATGAATACAGTCACGATGGGCTTCTCGGGATACTTCTGATGGGTCTCGACCAGCACGCGAGCGGTCTCGGTCACCTCCGTCATTGCCTGAGGGGTGAGGAGGACTATGACGGCATCTACATTCTCATCTCTCAGTACAGCCTCAGTGCATAGTCTGTAGTCTTCTGCAAGGGCCGTTCCAAGTGCATCGACAGGATTGTACACTGCCGCAGCTGGTGGCAGACTCTTCTTGAGCAGGTCTACGGTCGCCGGGGAGAGCTGGGTCACTACCAGTCCATTCGCTTCGCATGCGTCAGTGGTGAGAATGCCGGGCCCTCCCGCATTTGTGACTATTGCGACGCGGTTACCTGCAGGGAGATGCATGTCATCGAACACATTTGCGACATCGAACAGGCTCGCCATGCTCGTCGCCCGAATGACACCGCACTGCTTGAACGCAACATCGTATGCCGTATCGCTCCCCGCCAGAGAGCCGGTGTGAGAAGACGCAGCTCTGGCACCAGCAGCACTGACTCCGGACTTGATGACGAAGATTGGCTTCTGTGGCACCACTTTCCGGCAGGCTTCTACAAACTTCCGTCCATCGACGACAGACTCGATGTAGAGCAGTATGAAGGTGGAGTCAGGATCATCTCCAAACGCCTCGATGAAGTCAGACTCGTCAAGGTGAGCCTTGTTGCCCAGGCTGACAAACTTGGAGAAGCCAATGCTCTCCATGAGACTCCAGTCGAGAATACCAGTCATGAGTGCACCTGACTGCGAAGCAAATGCGATTGTTCCCTTCGCAGGAGTACCAGCTGCGAAAGTTGCATTGTACGGACGGTTTGTGTTGACTATGCCAAGACAGTTGGGACCCTGGACAACCATGCCATACTTCTCAGCAATCTGGACCAGCTTCCGCTCAGCCTCTAGGCCATCATGTCCAATCTCCTTGAACCCCGCAGTTATTACAACCAGAGCTTTCACACCCTTCTTACCACACTCTTCCGCCACCTCCAGGACTGCCTTGGCCGGCACGACTATCACGGCCACATCAACGTCCCCAGAGATGTCACTCAGCCTCCTGTAGACCTTGTGACCAAACATCTCGCCGCCACTGGGGTTTATGGGATATATCCTGCCATCAAACCCACTGTCTACAAGATTGCGCATCACATCGTTGCCAAGCTTGCCCTTTGTTGAGGATGCGCCAACAACCGCGATGGAGCGGGGATTGAAGAGCGCTCTGATGCCTTTCTGCCTGTCCACTTCTCACACGACCTTCACTCAGGCGTCACTGGCGGTCGGAAGGAGATGGTGATATAACTTCTGCGTATTGGCCCTGCTGAGTTGCCCTATTGTCGAACCTGTACTGGACTCGGAATTCATCACTCCCATCGTATTGGACCAGTAATACCAGCACCCATATTGGTGTATGATGAGGACACAATCGGGTGAATACCGGGAATGAAGCTTGTCACATTACATGTTCCTAACACCTACATTGAAGGCCTAGAGAAGCTCGTAGAGAACAACCTGTATCCGAACAGGTCTGAAGCAATCAGAATCGCAATCAGAGACCTCTTGAAGAGAGAGCTGTGGGGTTGAGCCAGTCCCCGGCTCCTCCCTCCGCCCTCGGCGGTCACGGTGTCCCACCTAGCGAGTTCTGCACAGATATCTCTATATTGGACAGACCGTAGACTCATCTGTTGAAAAGACATCCTAGGGACGCTGATGACTTGCTTGTGGACGAAGAGGGCATAGGTGCAAGAAGATCCATACGTCTTGTCAGAGGGTGCCCCTGCTACAAGGTCTTTGGCGACGAGAAGCTCTGTGTCAACGATGACACTGTGCAAGAGATGGATGTAATCGAGGTTGACCCAACGCTGTTCTCGCTCCACGCAGACCGAGCGGCGATGGAGGAAGAGAGAGCGAATAGTGAGAACATCTGTTACTGCTCAGTCTATGTCAACTATCCAGACAACAGAGTCTATTGCATCTCACAGGGTTGGATGTTGAAGATTCATGGTCGAGAGGTGCTCGGCAATGACCTAGAGGACGCGCTCCAGTTCCTCACGACCAAGGATGTCTCTCAGAGCGCAGAGATATGCAGCGAGTGCCTGTACAAGTTTCTGCTGACTCTGAGCGACCAGTTCGCAGACGCCATGACAAGGAAGGAGAAGACTGACGAGGTCAAGAGGTACGTGGACAAGTTCTCGCTCATGATTGCTCTAAAGCACAGTCAGATAGACGAGATGATGGAGCCGATAGGCTCAGAGAGTGACATAAAGGATAACATGGACCACTTTGCGTTCTTGAGAAGGTACTTGGTCCAACTGTTGGAACAACAATCCTACTGGGGGGACCTTGCAAAGGAGACAAGCAAAGACCCAGAGAAGGTCTGGATGACAAACCTGCTGAGAGACAGGGAGAAGCTCGCACGGTTCGAGTTTCAGTTCTACAGCCAGACACTTCAACTCCGGGACATTTATGACTTCAACCTCATGATCAAGATGCTCTCATTCATCCTCAAGACTGCAGACGAGATACTCTCCATCAACGAGAGGATTCACTCACAGATACGCTCTGAACACTTCAAGGAAGCACTTCAGAAAGACCCTCGGCTTCAACGTCTGGCTTCCTATGCAGACAAGAGCAGGACCATTGAACACAACTTCGGGAACATACTCCAGATACTGAGCAGGCTGTAGACTACCTGTTCATATGACCTCACCAAGAGTGTTTCTCAACCAGCGTATGTACATACGGATACAGTCCTCAAGACTGACCTGAGGCTTCCAACCAAACGACTTCAACAGTGACACATCGAGGTCAGTCAAGACAACATCACCCTGCCAGCCCGCTCTTCCTCCTGTGTACTCAATCCGGGTGTTCCCAAGTCCCAGCTCATCAACAACGAGCTCGGCAATCCTGGACACCCTGAGACGTTCTCCGGAACTCACATTGACAGGCAAGAAGCCCTCCTTTGCTCTCTGCCCAAGCAGGACCGTAGCATCGACAGCGTCATGGACGCATACATAGCTCTTCTCTTGAGTACCATCTCCAAGAACCTCAAGACGACGGGGGTCACTCTTCAGCCTACTGTAGAAGTCGTATATCACACCGTGCGTCGAGCGTGGACCGATGATGTTGCCGAACCTCACTGATACGGCCTCTAGACCATACAGCTCGGAGTAGGATGAGAGATACATCTCAAAGGCACTCTTGGCTGCTCCATAGTTGCTGACGGGACGGAGCAGGGTTGACTCGGGAGTGGGCAGGGTTGTCGCCCGGCCGTAGACCGTACCGCCGGACGATGCGAACACAAACCGTTGGATGCCAGCCTCTCTGACTGCTTCCAGTAGAACCATGCTGCCCATAAGATTGATCTCAAAGTCCCAGAACGGACGAACGGCACTCAGCCGTACATCTGGTTGAGCAGCAAAGTGATACACAGCAGACACACCGTCAAGTGCTTTCTGGACATCATCCCTTGACAGAATGGAGCCCCTTACAAGGACAATGTCGTCACTCTCAATGTGCGAACTCAGATTCTCCTCAAGTCCCGTCGACAGGTCATCAAGAACAACCACTTCATACTCCCGGGCGAGCCTGTCCACTAGGTGACTGCCAACGAATCCAGCGCCACCTGTCACAAGTACGCGTTTCAAGGTAGATATCTCCAAACCCGACGAAGAAACCAACTACATTAAGGCTTTACTGAGTGATGGGCCTCGCGCTTGACAACAGCTCGTCTATCAGGTACTTGGCTGAAGGACTGTGCTCCCGCGCATTCCACATCTCTACGAACGCACGATACTCCTTCATATCGCTGGTGACCTGCAGGGCAACGGTCGCAAGCTCTTCTGCATGTACGGCTGGTCCTTGTCCCAGCCCCTCACAGATGTGTTTCATCGCGCTCAGGCCCCACTTGAGAACCCCGTTGTCTTCTCTGAAGAAGAACGGGAAAGCGCGACAGACGCTCGGTCTCACGGGATATATCATGCACTCGTTCCCGCTGAGAAAGATGCAGTCACCATTCTCAAGCTTCCTCAGGGCCATGTATGCCAGTCCCTTCTCAGTACTGACCGCCGGCACATGTTTCAGACCGGCAGGCACCTCGTCCGCATCAAGAGTGTAGAAGTCAATGGCACGTAGCAACTGCGGGGTGTCAATTCTCAGAGCGTCCCTGATGCGCAGCAGGTCGGAGCCGGTGATGGTGACCAACAGTAACTCACTCCTGCAGCAAGCACCGCACTTGGTGCATTCAAATCGAATCTCGCTACTATGAGACTGCAATGGCCTTGACTTCCTTCATCGGCTTCCGCTCAAGCGTGTGAAGGTAATCGGAGAGAGCGGCAAGGCCTTGTTTGATTGTTTCGGATGAGGTCGCATAGCTGAAGCGCAGATGCCCATCGTACTCCACTCCAAAGGACCTTCCCGGAGTACATACCACTCCGGTGTGCTCAAGTATGCGTTCTGCGAGGGTTTCGCTGGGTATGCCGAAGACAGAGAAGTCAGGAAAGACGTAGAAGGCACCAAGAGGCAGAGGGCAGTTAGTCAGCCCCATTTCACACAGCATGCTGCGCATCAGATTCCTTCGTTTCTCGTACTCCACACGCATCTTCTCAACGGAGGACTGATCGCCTTTGAGTGCTTCAACACCTGCTGCTTGGACGAAGGATGTCGCGCAGGAAGTGGTGTTCTGCTGCACACGAATCATGTTGTCAATAGTGGTAGGATTTCCGACAGCAAAGCCCAGTCGCCAGCCTGTCATGGAGTAAGACTTGGAGAAACCATTGATTACCAGAGTCCGCTCCATCGCCGGGTCAATCTCAAGCATTGAGGTCTGCCTGTGCCCGTCATAGACCAAGGCTTCGTATATCTCATCGCTGAAGATCACAAAGTCATGATCAGTTGCAAGGTCATAGATTGTCTTGAGGTCCTCCTTCATGAGCAGTCCGCCCGTTGGGTTGTTAGGGCTGTTGACCACGATGCAGGTCGTCTTCTTTGTGATGCGTTCTTTCAGCTTCTCCTCATCAAGGGTGTAGGAGGCATCTGTGGGGACCTCGATAGCAGTGGCGCCCACTGTGTCAATCATGACTTTGTAGCTCGGCCAAGCGGGAGTCAGAAGAAGTACATCGTCGCCAGCATCCACGGTTGAGAGGAACCCCATGAAGAGTGCCATCTTCGCTCCGGCCGTGACAATGACATTCTTGCGGCCGTTGATTTCGATGCCTCTCTTGCGGTACATACCCGCTATCGCGTCAAGCAGAGGTGTGATTCCTCGAGCTGAGACATACTTGGTGAATCCCTGATTCAGTGCCTCAATGCCAGCCCGGACGATATTGTCTGGTGTTGGAAAGTCGGGCTGACCTACCTCAAAGTGATAGACACGTTTTCCTTCCTGTTCAAGCCTTGATGCGAGCTCAAACATCTTGAGGGTTTCTGAAGCGGGGATCCTCATCATGTGATGCGAAGTCCAATCCAAAGGAGGCACCTGCCAATTCCAGTTGTTCTTGGCGAGAGTAGGTTCAGGCCTGAACGCAGGGTTATATCGCTTTTGATTGCGATACAATCGACCGGACCCGTTTCGAGTGCCGCAATGCATCACTCCGGACTTCGGACCAATTAGGAGGGCAGTCACTCAGAGTCCCAGTGGTGCCCAGTCCCCCGACCTGTGTTGCAACCTCTCATTGCTGCAAAGGACTCCTCCAACATGGTCCTCTGATGGTCTGTACCTCGGACGCGGACCCGGTCGAGCAGAGCTTCTCCCAGACCGAGCTCATATGCCCTACGAATGTATGGGATGTCCACGGGCTTGATGCCCAGTAACCCTGCACAGAATGCGTCAACGGCAACGGGGTCGGTTCCCAGTACGACACCGCCTATGTGCTGAGACCTACCAGACTCCCGGTCCCCAATGACCACATCGGTGAGGTCCACCACAGACAGCGCAGGTCGGAAGGCCATGAGAAGGTCGACAATGACGTCACTGAGCTGTTCATGATAGACCGACTTGTCCCTCTCCGGAATCAGACCAAAGAGGTTCTTCAGTCCAGCTCCAAGCACGGCTTTGTTCGACTCTCTCTTGACAGTGGCTGCACTCACCAGATATCCGTGCGGTTTCATAAGCAACTCTGGCATACGAATCTTGTTCAAGATGTGGCCCGGCGGGCAGCTTGCGGCGACTGGTGAACTCGACAGATTGACCAATGACACTCGATCTGACTTTAGACTGAAGAGACCCAGACCTGCAAACGCCTGCTCTGCAGTCCGGCGCGGATTGTCGCTCTCAACAACAAAGACGGACTCGCCGGCGAACATCTCGACCAGAGCGCGAATGAGACTGGGATTTGTGTTGCCAACCAAACTCGGGTCATAGATGGAGGGCTTTATGATGACACGATTGAACATGTGGTCAATACGGAGAGGTTCTGAGAGGTTGGAGATGGCCTTCAACAGAGTCTCCCGTGGGTTCCTCCTGACAGCAATAGACACTTCGGCAGTGAAGTCCATAAGCAAGTGTCCCGCTCCAAGGCTTTAAGTTCAATCACTGTACCGTTCCGGCAGAGATGTCACCGCTATCACCAGAAGCACGTGAGAGGTATTCACGGATGCTCAGGCTTTACGACTTCAGCGAAGCCGACATGGAAACCATAGCCAATACGACTGTCGCAGTTGTTGGAGCAGGCGGTCTTGGTAGTCCAGCCCTCAGACTACTCACCTCGATTGGCTTCGGCACGATACGGATTATTGACAACGACATTGTGCAACTGAGCAATCTACAACGCCAGAATCTCTACTTGACCGAGGACATCGGAAGACCGAAGGCAGTCGCTGCAGCAGAGAATCTCAGACTCCAGAACCCTGAGGTCACCATTGAACCCGTAGAGGCGACCATCACTGCAGAGAATGCAGGGATGCTGTTGAAAGGTGTGGACATCATTGTTGACGGACTTGATTCCCTCGAGGCGCGAAGAGCCGTCAACAGAGCGAGCGTGAACATGTGCACACCCTATGTCTTTGCAGGAGCTGTCGAGTACTACGCGAATCTGACCACCATTGTCCCCGGCAAGACTCCCTGCCTCAACTGCATCATGGGTGAGGCAAGAGATGACCCGAACAACACAGCAGCAGTCCGCGGCGTTGATCCAGCGATGCTTGCGGTGGCCTCAGCAATAGAGGTCCGTGAGGCAACCCTTCTGGCGATGGGTAGGGAACCACTGCTCAAGGGACGTCTGATGGCAATTGACATGGCCACCTTGAGCTTCGACACCTTTGAAGTCAAGGCGGCTGACAACTGCGATGTGTGTCGTTAGTCATGTTCCAAAGAAGAGTCGTCGGGCTCGACGTATGCGCTCTTCTTCGCTCTCATCGTCCTCATCAGGTGGAGGCGGAGGCGGTGGGGGATAAGGAGTACCTCTGGACGGCAATCGGTCAGTGAAGTCATCCTCATCGACAGCAGACTCTTCGGCTTCAGTGTGATCTGCCTCCTTTGTCTCTTCAAGAGACGCCGACTCTCTGGACGGACTCGACATGGATGGACGTTCTTCCACCACACTCACTTCTTCATCTGGACTCCTCAGTGCTTCTGGCGCAGTGGAATCCTCGCGAGGTTCATGTCCACGTACCATCTCATCGTACCACAATCCGGTCGGATGAACGCCAGAACGCTCATCAACCGACTCCGGCGCCGCGGCAGACTCTTCGCTCACTGATGACACATGCGGCTCTTCCTCTACTGGTTCGGGAGAGATAGTTATACCATGAGAAGAGAATGCCCGCTCAAGCTCATCCAGTGCCTCTGGTAGCTTCGACTCGGAGAAGGAGGGTTCCTCCTGCCCCGACAGATCCGTGTCTTCATGGAACTCGTCAGTGCTCGGGAGCACCTCAGGGGAGCTCTCGAGACCCTCATCTGATGTGGACCCGCGCCGAGCAGTCTCCTCATGTTCCGCAAAGCCAGACTCGTCGGCCTCGTAGGGCTCCGGCGCATCGAGGTGAAACTCAGACACGAAATCCCTTGGAGGACCTTCGAATCGAAGCTCCTCCGCGTGTTCAGCATCGGTGCGTCGTATGAACCCAAAGCCAGTTCCCGCCGGTTCATCAGGAGTTGGCAAGCCTGCAGACTCTGATTCCGACTCATCCACCACGTCTTCCCCTCCTGCATGAAGCAGGTCTCCGCTCTCCTCGTCAACGAGCTCAGTGTCTTCATGAGTGAAGTCGGCGCGCGCAAGCGGGACCTCCTCAGAGACACGCGCAAGCGGGACCTCTTCAGAAGTCTCGGGTGGTCCGGGGGAAAGGTCTGAAGAGGAATCGAGTGACTCAGCAGGGTCCGGTACCACTTCCACACTCCGTGTGGGTGCTGTGTCCGTTGGGCTCTCCTCAGTTCTCGTTTCCTGTTCGAAACTGAGCTCAGAATCGGCGAGAGACGAGGACCTATCAGCCGACTCCTCCGGACGCTCGCCGCTTGAGCCAAAACTCACACCAAGGAGGTCACTCAGACATGACTCACACTTCTTGGAAACGGCAATGAGTGCCTCATTGAGGAAGTCGTCAAGTGTCTTCGCCTTCTCCGGGTTCCGCCTAGACCACTTGATGAAACTGTCGATCATCCGTAGTGCATCACGGACACCCATCCAATATGATTCGTCGCGGCCGCCTGTAGTCACCAACTGCACCTACATCTGAAGGGGCTCGAATCCGGAAAAGGCTTTTGCATTACGTGCGTCTTACCGCTCTCTCGTCTTGGCCTTCCTCTGAAGAAGCATTTCCTCAGTCAGCTCGTCAAGAAGACGAAGGAACTCCTGTTTTTTCTTAGTAGTCACCCTGGGGCCGGTGAGGAAGACTCTTGTGGGATACCCAGCACCAATCTTCTCTCGAATCTCATTGCGGTAATGAGCCTCAACCTCAGGGTCCGCATCCCTCATGACTATGATTGCAGCTGTTGCACCCTTGAATGTGAGCGAAAGCAGGAGACTCTGAGCCTCGCGTCCAGGGGACATCATAACGGTACGGACATCAGAGCCATCAACCTGGGTCTTGGTGGAGGTTATCTTGATGCCGTCAACCGCAACGACCTTCTCCGTACACATCCTAAGGGTTTCAGCCAGCAAGGAGTCATCGGGACCCACGATAGTGACCTTGAAGAGATAGTGCCCACTCCCGGAACTGCTGTCTTCAACCACCTTCTTCTCTCCTGGCATGCTAGCAGACCCTCTCGCATTATCTGCCGTAAGACTGTATCATGCTAGACCAAGTTGAGACTGATATGTCTTGCGTGGACATGGTGAGCCATAGCCATTAGGTTATTAAGCGTTGATTCGGGGCGAAATGACTAGGTATGAAGAATGACTAGTGCTTCTGAGGTTTTTCAGGCGTTGGCCCCGGTCATGGACCCTGAACACCCTGTCTCAGTGACCGACCCTCGGATGGGGATTGTGAAACAGGAGTTCATCAGCGTCGATGAAGGAAGAATCACGGTGCAGTTCAAGCCAACGGTACCCTATTGCCCGATGGGAGGACTGATAGGAGTCCTCATTCGTCATCATCTCGAGAAGGTATACCCTGGCACCAAGATATCCGTGAGGGTTGTCCCCGGCACCCATGCAAGAGAGACTGATGTCAATGATATGATAAATGACGACGGCAAGTACGCCCAGATAATCAAGCAGATGAAGGAAAGAGGCATGATCTAGGTCGTGTCCTGAAGTGCGCGTGTCCGTCATGTTCATGGTTCTTGGTCTGACCGCCATAGCATTGGGACTGATGCTGGTCCTGATTCTTGCAGACAGCAGTTCTGCAGGGGGATTCTTCTTCGTCGTCCCCTTCATGTTTCCGCTTGGTGCCCCCGGAGTGGTCTTTGCATTTGCCTTCATCGCCGTGGCTGTGGTCTTCATGGTCATGTTCGTGACTCAATTGAGAATGGTCGGATGGGGCCTTGAGTCCGTCACACAGGGGCATCGTGAGGAGCGGTCAGTTCACCATAGATGTGCCTTCTGCGAAAGGAGTGTGCCCTCAGATGCAGTATTCTGCCCGTATTGTGGCATTCGCATCCAAGAGGGACAATAGGTATGACTGATTCGGTGACATTGGAGCCTCTCAATGAGACAGACTTGGAGGCGGTAGTGGAGCTGGAGAAACAGTGCTTCCCGGACCCATGGGAGAGTGATCTCTTCCGACTGTTCGCAGACCTTGGAGGAATGATACAAGGACCCGGAGGCACTATCTTGAGATTCTACGTGGCGCATCTAAGGCAGGAGGTGGTAGGCTATGTCTGCTGGGAGGACAGCAGGAGGAATAGAGAGGCGAGAGTCAGCAACATAGCAGTTGCACCCAGGTACAGGCGGCTTGGGATTGGAACACTCCTGATGCGGTTTGTCATGGCCTCCGCGCAACGGGCGGGCTGTGCCAGACTCAGTCTTGAAGTGCGAGAGAAGAACCTCCCAGCCCGGCGACTATATGAGAAGATGGGACTGCATCCTACAGGACGCAGCCCCAAGTACTATGGAGATGAAGATGCCATCATCTACTCGACTTCGCTTACTTCTTCGCCTCTCTGACGAGACTTGGCCCCAGCAGGTCGTGAAACAGTCCGAGATAGCCAGGGGACACCGTGACCAGAGCAATCGACTTCTCTATGTCCTTGACGCTACCAAGCACCATCTCCTTGTCATCGCGCACTGAAAGCAATGGTGGGGACTTCTCTCGCCACACTCTCCAGCCGGGCAGTTGCTCCGGGGTCTCTTCCGTTTCCTCTGAGAGAGGCACCACGAGGACTCTTCGGCCAGCTTCCTTCACTTTCGCCAGCTTCTTGATGTCTACGAGCGTCAAGTCCGGGACCGAGATCAGTATGGACTCTTCAGCTCGCTGGGCCATGTCGTGGATATAGGCGAGTATCTCCTCGCGGCCGCTCAGGTACCACGTATCACTGGCAGACACCTTCGACAACTCTGTAGATGCCGAGTGTACTGACTCAAGAGCATGGAGAATCTGAGCAAGGGCATTCGCCGAGTGAAGAGCAGCGGACTTGATGAGCGCTCCAAGCTGATTCTGCGACACTTTCACCTCTCCACCCCACTTCCGAAGACTCTTATCTGAAGTGGTCTCAAAGGTCCCTAGTAGGTCATTTCGTGTCTGGAGGAAGACAGACCCTGCTTCGCTGGCACTGGTCGTGGCTCTGGTGACCATCTGGGTTGTGCGCTGAGAGATAGAACTGACTTCGTTTCGAACGGACTCGGTCAGTTCATGGACAGCATCTCCTAGCTTCTTCTTGAGCACAATAGCCGCCGCTTCAAGTCTTCTGTATGACTGCACATTGCCAGCTACTAATGCTCCCTGAGTCCTCTCAATGACAGCGTCACGCGAAGTGCCAGCCTGTCTGACAAGCGTGTCGACAAATTTGCGGTACGCATCGGTGGCTGCCTTGATTTCAGCAGTAATGTCTGAGATTCCTGCGGAGAGCGAGTCTTGGACAACCTTCTCCTCGGCTTCTGCATCGGCGGATGCTGAGGCGACTTCCGCTGCGACAGTCTCCTTGACGGACTTCTCAAAACCGTTCAATGACTTTGTGGCCTTCTGGATGACGGATGCGCTCTTCTGACTCAAGTCTTCGATTGACGCGGTCACTGCCCCTTCGACCTGATTCAGAACTGCTTCCAGCAACTCTTGGATCTTGTCTGCATTGGCCTCTCCTGTTTCAGTCAATGCTCGGCTGGTCGTCTCATCGCTCCTCTGAAGCGTCCGCTGTACCACGTCCACTGCATTTGCAAGTTTCACACCCAGACTTGTCAGTGACGTGGAGAAGTCATCCAACTTCGTCTCAAACCACACGGATGAGGCGTCAATGGCTTGAGAGGCCTCCGTCTTGAACGAGGCTATCGAGGCAGCAGCCGTATCCAGTAGGGCCGCCCTTGACTTCACTCCCTGAGTCTGTCTCTCCGCCAGCGCCTTGTGATACGCACCCAGCCGCTCAGTGGCGGACTCCATGGTCTTCTTGGACAGCGCGTCAAGACTCTTGCTTGTTTCGGCGACAACCCGAGTTGCGGTATCGATATGGTCGGAGATATGCTTCTCCGTGAGTGCGCGGACGTTATCGATACTCTTGACCAAGGCGGACTCTAGGGAGTCACGGGCTGAATCCAGCCGCTGTGTAACTACTGCATTCGCTTCGGAGACTGTCTTCTTGAATGCCTGTGCAGCCCCAAGTAAGTCCTGACAAACCTCACTCACAGTCGAGCTCTCAATCTCCTTGAGCGCATCATGAACGGTCTTCAGAGAGGCTTCGATTTGCTCAAGGGCATCCTCGACGCTCTGGGATATTCCTGCCTTATTGTCATCAATGAGGCTCTCAAGCTGCTTCCGGATGGACTCAAGAGCGAGAGAGGCCTCTGCAACCCTGGCTGCAATCTGCGACGCGAACTCCTCACGAATCTTGACCGAGTCTTCTTTCAGGACCGAAACCTCGCTTCGTAGAGAGTTCGTGAGCTCAGCATGTGCAGATGTTATGGTGTCCCGTGCTTCAAGGGCTTGACTTGAGATCATGCCATTGAAGGCAGACTCTACCTCTGCCACCATCTCTGCAAAACGCTTTGTCAGCTCTTCGACATGCCCATGGAACTCCGCCCGCATCTCCTGTGCTTGCCGTTCTATCCGCCCAATCTGCTCTTGGACAGATACATCGATTGCTTTCTGTGCCTTTTCCGTGTGTGAGCCGATACGTGACACACCTTGTGCAAGTCGCTCGTCAATCCTGGACTTGAGCTCTTCATAGAGGGAGATGACTTCTTCCAGACTCGCCTTCGTTGAGGTGGCATAAGCAGACACCATCTCGTCGAGCTTGGACCCCACCGACGAGTCAAGGTCTTGGGCGGTCTTCCGGATGGTGGTCAGGGTGGCTTGACCCTTCGCTGCCCCTGATGACACAATGCTGCTAAAGGCGGACTTCAGTCGATTGCTCATGCTTTCCGCCAGTCCGGTCAACTCATTGACCTCAGTGTCTAGAAGAGATGAGACATCGGCCGCAGTGGTTGACACCTGTTTCGCAAGGCTCTTTGCTGTCGACTTGGCCAGCTTGTCAAGACTGGCGATTAGAGTATCTCTTACTTGGACGAAACGGGTAGACTCTATCTGTGATTCACTCTCAAGAACCTGCAAGATGGAATTCTTGGCCTCTCCCAATGCGGACTCCAAGTCGGCATTGGTCTTGGATACCAGTTCTTGGATACTCTGGTACTCGGTGTCCATCTGTTGGTTGGAACTCTCGAGATGCTCTGTGATTGTGGCGACCACTGAGTCATGGTATGACTTGTCGGTATGCGCGACCTGTTCAAGCTGTTTCGTGAGTGACGTAACAGTCGACTCTATGTGAGCAGCCACCTCAGCTTTCCATGCATCAATGTCCTCGCTCATGGCATGAACAGATTCGGACGCCTTTGCAATGCCAGCCCTCACTTCTGCAGCCTGTTCTGCATGGACATTCCGGACAGCGACCAGCGAGTTCTTGATGGCTTCCCTTCCGCTCTCATGAATCCTCGCAATCGCAGCTTCCAATCGCTCCAGCTCGTGGAGAATATCGCTCGATGTCGCGTCCATCACAGGAGTCAGCTGCCGGACTTTCTCAGCTGCGACTCCAGACACCCGGGCGCCGATGCTGCTGAACGCGGACCTAACGGCCTTCGCGCTTTGACTGAGCGCATTCATTACAACCTTTTTGGTCTCGTGAACCACCTTCCCTGCAACAGCACTAAATCTGTCAGCGCTCTCCGTTGTCGAAGACAGCTCCGATTGGACCCACTGGTCAAACTCCGCTGAGACCCCATTGAGTTCTGAACTGAGTGTCTTCTGAATCTGATCAAGTTCTCCTTGAAGAGCCGTCAGACCCTCTCCAAGGTTGTTGTCCAACGTGACCTCGACGCCCGCGAGAACGGACTCTACACGTTTCGAGAACTCCTGGAGCAGTGTCCTGACAGCTTCTGCAATCTCGGTGATTTGGTCGTGGACAGCCTTTGCCACTGACAGGTCGTATGCTTCAAGGCCTTCTCGCAGACGCCCGGTGCTTGCTTGACGGACTGTCAACAGCTCGTCGACTAGACTGTCAAGTCCCGAGATGTGAGACTCAACAGCCAGTCCGGTCTTCTCTGCGAAGGACTTCAGCTCATCTCTTGCGGATGAGAGGATAGGTCCAGCACTCATACATAGCGAAAGTCCTCTGTAGAGAGGAAGGATGCCTTCGCTCTTGACAGCTAGCCCTTTCTCGACAAGTCCCTCCAGCGTCTTCTCGACACGAGCTGGATTGTCTCCCAGAATGAGGGCAATCGCCCCTGCTGTCATGTTGCCACCGATGTATAATGGCAGGAGCACACTGACTTCCGCTTCAGACAGACCAAGAGCCTCTCTCAGAGCAGTCAATTTGCCTCTCAACGCAGATTCGTCACTCATTTCTCAATCCCACCCTGCAATTCTCAACTCCCGTGCTCCTCTGGAGCACCCGTGGCCAATGTGCTGAAAAGTGTTAGCAAGCCGCCCACCATGATTGAGGGTTCACCGTTTCTGACAATAACCTCAACAATGACGTGTGTCCTGTCTTCAACAATTTCCACCCTAAAACTCTCAAACTTCCGGGTCAAATCAGGCTCTAACGCCTTCGTTATCCTTGCTGGGCTCATCTTGGGTACGTCGATTCTCATCGTCCACCAGTTTGGAGTCACGTCCCGACATGACACGGGCAGACTGTAGTAGTTTCCGAACAGTGTGAGGTACAGCTTGAAGACGCCGAAGTCCCGAATCTCGTAATCAAGCGGGTTCATCAACACGATTCCTCTGGTGAAGTCAAAGTGAAACACGAGACCATCACCGGCCAGCAAGAGTAGATCCTGTTCAGTCGCCTTTGCTGATTTGGACCAGAGGCTGCCAAACCGTGTCGTGAACTGCTTTATTGACCCCATCCCTAAGGTTGCGAGAAGGTCCTTGATCAGTAGTCGTCGATTGTCCATACCTCGACCCTTTCGCTCCAGAATGTAACGCTTGACCTGATCCAGATACTGCGAGTAACAGAAGGCTGGCAGGTCTGGAGGTTCAACACCTAGTTCGATGAGCATGTTCAGGAAGTTGCGATTCTTGCAGGCAGGACGCACTGTGCAGCTCAGTCGATCTTCCTGACACGCGGTACACTTCTTCTCATGCAGTTCGAACAGCTCTCTGGCCAGCTGCCGGTCCGAGTCAGTGTCGAGTAGGCGAATTCTGCTTGAGAGCCGAGAGTCGTGGTTCGTGTACTGCATGGTGCTTCATCTCAGGAATGATAGAAGTGGTCGAGGCCTAGATGAGAACGTGCCTTCCTGAAGTCTAAGCAGCAAGAGGACCATCGTAAAAATAAACCTATGGCAATGTAAACCGTCCGCTGCACGATGGGAGGACCGTGTACAGAAGCACTGATAGCTCTAGGACCTTGCGGCTTCCTTGAGCTTGGAGGTCCAGCTGCGTATTTCCTTGTTGAGCCGCGCTATGTCATTATCGTTCAGCGTCGCGGTCGGCGGGTAGGACTTGAGTTCTCGTGCGATTCGTCCGAAGTCATGTAGGACAGGAGTGGGACGCTGAAGTTGACTGGTAAGCTGGTCTCGTATCTCCTCAAGAGCTCTGGCCATCTTGACTGCTTCCGTCTGAGGACTTACCATCTTGAGCAGCTTGTCCATTAGGCCATCAATCGTAGATGGCAGAGGACCTTGGAACACGCGGGGTTCCTCAGGCACTTCGGTCGATTCGGTGCGAGCAGGCGCCTTCTTTCCCGCATCCCTCTCCGTGGACGCGGAGACCTGTGACGAATCTATCATCTTGGTCACTGAGCCGAGAGCCTGAGATACCTCTTCAAGCGTCTTGTTGTGCTTGCGTTCTAGGTCGTCGAGCTGACGTACAATGATTCCCACAATCTCCTTTGTCTCTTCGAAGGTCGTCGTGAGATCATGAAATCGCTCCTCAATCCCCGACAGACCAGCAACGTACTGCTGTAGGTCGTCAATCTTCTTGGAGAGAGCATCATTCTCTGAGGCCTCGCTCAGCTGTCTCACTGCACTGTCGATTCTAGTCACTGAACCGACGACTTCGTCAAGCTTCTTTCCCAGTTCACCCACTTCTTGCCTTGCTGAGGCCTTGTCGATTCTTGAGTCGAGCTTCTCGAACACGTTTGTCAACTTGTCGAGTTTCTCAGATATGGCAGAGATGCCCTCGTCCTGCCTTATCTCTTCGACACCCGCTTCTATCTTTGTGACAATCTGAGCCATGGGGTTCATGTGCCCGAGCACCTCTCGAAGGTCCTGTTCCATCGCCTTGAACCGGTCAGCCATCTCCGCTATCGATGAGAGCTTCTTCATCTCATCTCTTACGGAGCGTAACTCACCTGCAATCTTCTCGACCTTCTCTTCCAAACCGTCAATGTGCACCTGATCGTCTGGCATTTGAGCTTCCAATCCTGCAAGAGGCTGTTTCGCATTGTTTTGTGATGCACATATAGCCTTTCGGTAAATGAATACCTGCCTTGGACTGCCACAGTCATGACGACATTCGGAATCATTTTGCCCTGATGATCTCGATTCCCAAGTCTTCGAGAACCGGCAAGACTCTCTCTCGCTGCGATGCGTTCGTGCCCTTCCAGTCAATCAGCGCGGTCTTCACAGTGCTGGCAGACCGCCTCACCATCTGGCCAATAGTATCGGGGGCTATATCATCCATTGCATACCTGGCGGCCATATGACCGATGTCACATTCGCCGTCCAGGACAATGCTGTTGAACTTGCTCGCATAGTGAGTACCCCCAAAGGCAATGGCGGAGTCGCCTCCAAGAGATGGTTCCAGACAGTCCATCACTGCTGCAGCAACTGCAGCTGCGCCTTCAGGGTGGTTCCAATAGGTCTCGTCACTGCCAAGCTCAACAAAGAGAAGCGGAGTCATGAGGTTGGTCGGGCCGTGATGTGTCACCTCAAGCGATACGTCAAAGTCATGAAGACCACGCTCCTCGCGTTCTGCATATAGGCGTCTCAACGCCGCCGAAACCAGCCTGGGGGCACTGACAGACAATGCCCTTGGTTGACCACCAAAGGCAGTGTCTTCACCAAAGTTCCCTGTGCTGTGCACAAGGAGGGAGGGCCTTCCCGACTGTGCTCTGTGTCTAGAGCAGAAGATGAACACCTCTGGACGGAAGTGGTCTTCCAGGTGGTCACACGCAATCATGTCGCGTTCAGTGGTGATGAGCTTGGCTTTCGTATCCAGTGTATACACCGGGCTCCCCTCAAAGGACTCGCCGTCTTCACTGAAGCCGTAGTCAGAAACAAGTACGCGAAGGATGTTCTGACTCGCTGGGTCCTTCTTGGAGGTTACTAGGACTCGCAAGGCATTCGCCCTCAGCTTGGTACTGTGCACTTCTCAAGCAGCGGTTCCAGAGTCAGTCCCATCTCAATCTTGACCTTCTCTTGGAACGACTGCTCTATCTCAGTCTCTATCCTGGCCCTGAACTCAACAATCTTATCGAGTTGGCGCGTTATCTCGTCTCTTACGCGCAGCATGTCGTTAGTGTGGTACTCTAGATCCTTTGAGGCCTCTTCGAACCGATGCTCAAGTCTCGAGGCCTGTTGGTATACTTCCGATCCGGCAAAGGCACGGCGGTTCTCATCGATTGATTTGGCCTTTGTCTGAAGCTCGGCCAGTGCACCACTTCTGATGGCATCAATCTCCTCCACGGCTCGTCGCTCAAGACGCCGATCCTTCAATGGGAGTGAGCCACGCTCAATTGCCTCGCGCACCGCCATAAGCCCCTCGACCAGGGCCGGATAGCCTACAGCATCTGCTGTTATCGCCTTCAGGGGGTCTTCGAAGTAGTCCGTCAGAGCCTTCTGGCCCGCAGGCCCTACCCGAACGCCAGTGTCATGCTGAAGGAACTTCTTGACGGGCTTCTTGAGGGTGTTCAGTTTCATCTGAAGGACGCTCTGGACGCGCTCAGCCTCCTCATCAAGGTTGAGCAGCCCAGACACGTTGGATGTCTGTCTGAAGGTCTCAAGCTCTCGCTTGGCCTCCTCATACTCTTTCTTGGCCTGTTCGAGCTTGGTGCGTATCTGACGAATTGTCTCATCGTAGACTTCTCTGCTATAGCCGAGCTCACGAAGTGCGTTTATCCTCTGACCAATTCTCTCAAGGTCCTTGAGCCATGAGAACTCATAGAGCAGCTTCTGCAACCGAGACATCTCCTGCATGAGGTCCTTCATGTAGATGTCCAGCTGTTTGATGGTGCTCTTGTGTTTCTTGTCCATCCGTCGAATCCAGCGAGCTCCAGCACCCCACAGCTCCTGTATGAAGCGTTGAATCTCGTTCTGCATCGCCTCTGTATTGCTGTAAGATATCTCTTCGCCCAGACCGAAGTTCTTCACTATCTCGTCCAGCTTCAGAGCGAAACGTGTGGAAGTCCCCACTGACTCGGGATCATCATCATCAGCCGCATCCTCTTTGAGCTCATTTGCAATCGCCTGGATGTCCTTCAAAGCCCGGTCGACAACCTTGTAGCTCCTCTCCGCTCGCCTTGTGAACTCCTTCGACTTGTCGGCCAATCTCTTGCGGTACCATTTCTCTAGCTCGTCAAGAGTAAGCGAGGACATGAATCAAACCCCAGATGACTACCCGCTCTTGGAGCCACATATCAATCTTGCGAACCACATGGTCAGGAGTCACCGGATGACTAAACTGTTGGGAGTGACTACGAACCAGTAGATTAGTTTTATATCGTGTCGCGTGGGTGTGCTCAAGCAAGGACCAGTGAAAGGCAATGACAGAGATACTGGAAACTGGTGGTCGACACCCAAGAATTGACCTCAGCTATGCAGTTGAGTGCACTTCTTGAGGAAGTGGTCGCATCGGCTTCTACATCAAGCGTCTGAGCCTCATCGACTCCTTAGGAATCGAGCGATTGCTGCTGAAGAATCCCACGGACTATCAAGGCGGGTTCTGGTTCTCCTACATGCATGAAGGGGAGTACTTCAAGTCGGCATCGACCGAGGTTGAGAGCATCAAGCTAATCCGCAAGGAGCAGATTGGAAAGAAGCTTAGAGTGACTCTTCATCATAAGCCCTCTGCATTCAAGAAACCGAAACTTGAGGTTCAGGTGGACTTGCTGAGCTACGACGAGCCAGTCCTGATGATTCGCTATCGGATGCGTAACATCACCGAGGAGCCCATCAAAGAGATGCTGCTGTACAACCTCATGGACTTTGATGTTGGCGGTCCGGCAAGCTATCAGGACGACAGTGCGGCTTTCAATCCGGAGAGTGGCATAATGCGCGTGTGGGACCCGAACGGGGTGTTCGTCAGTATATCGTCTGAACCCAAGCCTGATGCATGGGAGATATCAGCACCGGCTAAGAATAAGCTTGGAGACGGCCGCCGCGACCTGCTCAAGAATCTGGAGTATGGGCCCAAGGACATAGCCACTGCCCTGCAGTGGCACATTGGCACACTCGACGCGGACCAGTCGCGGACTGTGGACATGGTCCTTGCAGCGTCCGGGAGTCAAGAGGACACCTCGGCCCTCACATCCAGTGCATGGGAAGTGTTTGCTGCGAAGATGCGATGATGCGGTTCTGAAAAGCACTTGAATCGCAGAGCCGAGGGAAGCACCCTCGCTTCTCAGCAGACACTTCAGTAAGGGAGCAGGGACTCGCAGTGAGTCCCTCGCTCATGGCATCTTGCCTAACGGAGATGTTTCACCAATGACATGGCAGGGGGAGTAAGTAGGGCCGGTCTTCCTCGGTTGTCTGAACTGCCACCAGTGATCAGCCCGAGCTCAACAAGAGACCTCAGGTTCCACTTCACTGTGGAGTACGGGATTCCGCTCTTGCGAGACACAATGTCAGCCAGCGATGTCAGCGTCAGACTGTCTCGTCCAAGCACGGCAGCCGAGTGCTTCAGAACAGTCTTCTGTGTCCGACTCAGTTTCGCCTCGGCCAGCACCAGATATGCTTTGAAGAGGGTCTCAGAAGAAGTCTCATCAGTGTGAGGGCTAGTTTCTCCAGATTGCCTGCTGCTGGAGAACACATTCACCTCGACGGTGGATTTGATACTCACCTTTTCGGCCTTCGACCCGACACTGATGGGTAGGGGTCTGCAACTTGCTACCCATTGCGCTTTTCACCTCTCAGACTCATAAGATAATCACTGGCTTGTCTGCATCACACTTAAGTCTTTATGAAGCCGTCAGACACATAGTCAGTGAGTCATTGAAGATCCTCAGGAAGGTCCAGCCCGAGTGACTTCAGTCTGCCGAAGCCTTGACTGAACATACTCATGTAATGACGGATGTCCTCTTCCGACTCCGCAATTGCTTGCAGTGCAGACCCTATGTCCTCCAGTCCCCCTTTCTGGTACTCCTCAATCATCATATCGAAGGCGTCGCTCATATGCAGAATACCGTCTTGTATGCGCAAGGCCAGATCGAGCATTGACTGGACCACTTGAATTGTGTCTACATCAGGCATATACGGGAGGAAGTCCTCAAGGGCAACTCCAGCCTCCCTGCACTTGTCAACACGACCAGGGATGACGACATCACGCATATTGTACATCCATCCCAATCGCTGAGATTCGGTCAGCTCGTGAAGATTCTCCATGTTGAAGTACGAGGTCCACGGACCAAACTCCGACGTCTCATAGTATATCCAATCGTCGAAGGCTCCTAGAACTCTCTTCCAAGCATCCTCCATCTCGGACAATCGATGTTCGCCTCTGTGTTGCAAAACACTGACAGCGGGTGTTATAAACTAACGGAAGGCAAGAGAGTCATGTGACGGCTGCGACAATAGTCGGTCTTCTTCGGAAGACAAAGGAAAGCGGGACCATCTCAGAGGTCGATGAGGCCACCGTCGAGGTCCTTCGAGAGCTTGCCATTCCCCTCGTCAATGGGGTCTGGCAGCTTGACAGGCGACAACGTGTTGAATTGGCCAAGAGAGCGGTCTCGTGCGGCGCACAGATTGACACGGTCGTCGGTACACTCAGCTGGAAGGACTTCGAGAGATTTATCGCGGGAGTCCTTGAAGAGAACAACTACAAGTGCATAGAGAGTTTCAGAAGAAGAGGTGACTCCGACACAGAAGGGATGGAGATAGACGTAGTGGGCGTCCTCGGAAGGAGAGTGGTGTCAGTGGATGCCAAGATGTGGGGAGTACGGTCCGGAAAGACAGGTGCTCTGAGGACAGCTGCACAGAGGCAGGCGTCCCGAACAGAACGACTCGTCACTATGCTTCCAAGAATAGCCGAGCGACTTGGGATTAGCGGTGGGACCTACCATCTATATCCCGTGCTTGTCACATGGCTGATTGAAGATGTGGAAATAGCAGATGGCGTGCCTATAGTCCCAGTGTTCAAGTTCAACTCGTTCATTCTGGACATCGAAATGTATGACGACTTCATGGTGTCATATCCTGGAGAGCTTGCCTAGCTCTAGTCATGGCTAGGATGTCTGCAGTTCCTGCATCCTGTTCGTCACTGTGTCCATCAAGACAGTCTCAATCAGCGATTCAAGAGAGGCCCGAGACCCGAGGACTGATTGGATTGCAGGGTAGGTCATCAAATTCGCCTGTGTGGCCCTTGCGATTGACTGCACTCTCTCCTCGGGCGTGGAGGGTGGTCTGTTCTCGAAGCGCCGCGCATCCTCGTCAATTCTTCCGATGACGTGCTTTAGGATAGCACTGTGGACTTCGTTGGGGTGAATCGAAGCCATTCCAGCACCGCAAGACTGTCCCTCGCCCTCGAAGTCTCCGTGAGCGACGATGATCAGATGCCTCTCCTTTAGTGGCATGGAGAGCCATGTGGCAAAGAACTCGTTGAGGACGGACGTCTCATCTGCGTCTCCAGAGAATCTGGGAATGTAACCTCCAAGACACTGGATAGCCATAGGGACTCCTCTGGGAGTTGGTGGCGGCTCCACACGAGAGTCCGAGCATATCACCACCAGAGTTGTCTCGTCATTGGGTAGTGGCCTTCGGACGCGCGACATCAACAGATTCTCGACTTCGTAAGAACGACCAAGGCCATGAGGCACCAGTCGGGCAGTGCCTGCTTCATAGTCGGCTCTCAGGGCTACAAGGGGAACGCCTTTCAAGTCGGGATGGCTTGAAACCGCCTTCAGGGAGGCTTGAATCACACCATCGGACTCGGCGGCCTCGAAGGTGACTATGACACCCGTTCTATCAGCAAAGTGGCTACTATAGGCGGCAGGACCACCAAATAAGAACGGGGACTGACTCGCACTCATGAGAGGCTTCCTCGGTACTCTGGTTGCATGGAATGCATCACCCTGCTCTAAGGAGAGAAGCTGAAGGTCTTGTTGACTGTGGTCCATTGAGGAGATCAAGAGGAAACGGGGGGACTGTCCCTTCGCAGCAGCGCGCATTCGTTCCCTCAGAGTGGGGTCGGACTTGCGCTTCTCGAACATCTCCTTGGACATCTTGACTAACTGACTCGACATCGAATCACCGCTCAGAATGCTACTGCGGCTGCAGAGTACTATCGAATAAACACTTCCAGCACCTTCAAAACCCCTTTCACGCCACTCCACCAGCAAGCAAAGAAGGTGGATAAACTCGTGCTTCTCGGAGTGTCATATCATGAGAACATCAACAACTGGGCCACCAAGAGCATCATAGATGCGATGACGTTTCGAGGTCACGAAGTGAAGGCCTTCAGGCTCTCAGAACTGGGAGCTGAGGTGCCACACAAGTTCACGCTTCACGAGGACGAGGATGTTTCAGGCATGGCAGGACTGCTGGTCAGGACGATAGGATATGGCACTGGTGACCAGATAACTTACAGAATCAGCCTCCTTGAACACCTCGAGGACGCTGGTGTCTATGTGATGAATCCTGCCTACTCGTTCAGAAGGGCGAAGGACAAGTATGCCACCCTCACTGCACTCCACAAGGCGGGAATAAAGGTACCAAGAACATATGTCGGGGAGAACTTGGATGCTGCGGCCAAGTTTGTGGAAGAAGTCGGAGATGTCGTCATCAAGCCCCTCATAGGGTCCAGAGGACTGGGCTCGATCCGAGCGGAGCACAGAGAGCTGACATACAGAGCGATGAAGTTCATACACCAGCTGGGTCAGGTGCTCTATGTACAAGAGATGATTGACAAGCCCGACAGAGACATACGTGCCTTCGTGATAGGCGGTCAGATGGTGGGGGCCATGTACAGATACCTTCCTGCTGGAGAGTGGCGCACAAATGTTCATGGAGGGGGACAGCCAGTCAAAGCCACTCTGGACCCTGAGTATGTAGAGTGCGCTATCAAGACCGCAGAAGTACTCAGACTGGACTACACCGGTGTGGACATAATAGAGACCCCAGAGGGACCATGTGTAATAGAGGCCAACGCCGCACCTTCGTGGGCCGGTCTCTCAACGGTCATTCCCGTGGACATAGCAGGGGCTATAGTGGACCATCTCGTGAATATGTGCAAGAGGTAGCTGCCCACAGGGATCAGGCCTTTGACACGGCCGCAGCAACAGCCTTCCTAACCTGGTCACGTGAGTATATCCGGAACTGGGCATCCGTCGTGCTGATGGCACCTATCTCCATCCTCTCGCTGCGCTCATCAATCTTGTCAGCGGCAATCTTCTCGCGTTGGGGGCTCAGGACGGCCTTTATTGCAAGTCCAAGCGCTTGATCAAGGCTCAATCCGTCCTTGTATTCCTTCTCCAGAGCTGTTGCAAACATGTCCTTGACAGCGTCTGCATCCTTACCAATCGCAGCGGCCTTGTAGCCCCAGAATGAACCGGAGGGGTCAGTCATGTACAGCTGCGGAACACCTGCATCGACACCAGCCACCAAGAGTGAAACGCCAAAGGGACGGTATCCTCCTGCTTGTGTATACATCTGCTTGATATCGCAGAGGTCAATGACAAGCGAACGGATTGAGATGGGCTCGTCGTAACTGAGCCTACTGATTTGGGCCTGTACTCTTGCCCGGTCTATCAGCTTTCGTGCGTCTGCATGAAGTCCGGAGATTGCAGTGCCTACATGGTCATCAATCAGGAGAATCTTCTTCAGAGAGTCCATGTCCACGAGCTGATGAGGTGTGTGTTTCTCGCCAACAAGAACGACACCGTCAGTCGCCTTCACGCCGACAGCCAAGGGTCCTCTCCGCACAGCCTCGATGGCGTACTCGACCTGATACAGCCGTCCTTCTGGGCTGAACATTGTAATAGCCCTGTCGTAGTTCTGACTTGAAACCGGGAACATATGGGGAAAAGCTCCTTAGACCATTGCCTAGTCAACCATTCAGAATGGGGTTCGGTAGAGAGCGTTAAAAGCTTGTCTGTGCGTTATCAACTCCAATTCAGTCTTATTCGGACTCCGTTGACGTCCATGTTCTGCAGGTCCTTCAGCTCGTCCAGCTGGGGTCTCCGCATTGCTTCAGACTCCTGACAGCTTGGCCGGGGAACGTAGTTCTGCACTGTGTATTGACCCTTGAAACCAAGCTCTGAGAGTACGTGCGCGATTTCGAGAATGTCATCGGGACTGAGCAGGCCGCTGGCATAAGTTGTCCGGGGCCAGAATGCCACATGCGAGTCCAGGACGGCCTCAATACTCGTTCTTACAGATGGCCATGGATTGTATGTGCATCCTGTCACTCGCGGATACGAGTCGGGTCTTGTCTTCATGTCAAACCAGACAGAGTCAAGGTATGTAAGACAACGCCGAAGCACAGTCGGGACTGAACCCTGTGTATTGAGATTGATGTGCTTCCCCCTCTCCTCACGTAGTAGGGCTAGAAGATCTGGAAGGTCCTTGTGAACTGTTGGCTCACCACCAGTGATGCAATACCCGTCGGTAAGATGACCCTGTGACCTGCGCACAATCTCATCCAGCGGGACGGCCACGCCGGAGTCCAGTGGAATCAGCTCGCTGTTCTGACAGTATGGACACCTGAAGTTGCAGCCCCCGGTGAAGATGACTGTCACAGGCTTACCGGGCACATCAGAGAGGCTGACATCGATTATCGACCCGAGACGCAAGCGTCGTCACTCCTATTCGTTCAGAGAGCATCTGCTGTCGGCCTTATTAATATGCCAGAACAGCCGCTCGACTACGCACGGCGCAGAGTGACAGTGAACCGGGCTCCTTGAGCGGGCTGGCCATCAACGCGGTCGCCCAGTTCTATTTGGCCTCCGTACTTGCGAACCATCTGATACACTAGTGTGAGGCCCACTCCGCCACTCCTCTTTGACCTCTCGAATATGATGGCCTTCTTGGCATCGCTTATACCAGGACCATTGTCAGATACGCTCACCTTCACCGAGGAGTCAGTCGTCTCAAGTTCCACCCAGATCTCCTTGGACTCCTTTGGGTTGTGTCTGGCTGCGTTCTCCAGAAGATTCCACATGAGCTCGCCAAGAAGTGCGTCGGCGACAACGAGGACATCTTCGTGAAGACCACTCAGATGAACCCGAGCTCCATACACACGCTCGACTGCACGCGACTTCTCAAGGAGAATTGCGCTAAGGTCCTGCGTACTCGAACTCAAGAACTTCAGCTGCCCTGCTCTCTTCACCTTGGTTATCAGTCGGTTGCAGCGATCCACCGCATCCGCAATATTCTGCCTCGCCTCCTCGACATAATTGGGGGGCATCTCGCAGTCGAGAAGACCTGACGAGGTCATTATGATTTGAAGCTGGTTGGCTATGTCATGCGTCAAGAGGTCAAGGTAGAACTGGATAGTCTCTTCGGCATCCTTCTGTTCAGTTATATCCGTTATGACTGCGAATGTTCCGATGAGATTGCCCTTGATGTCGAAGTATGGAGCGGCAGAAACGATTGTGGTGGCTCGTGACCCATCTCTTCGGCGCCATACCATCTCGTATCGTTCCGATTCACCTCTGTGTCTAGCCGACAGCTTCTGTCGATACTCCTCTTCACTCAGGCCGACTGTCCAGTCAATCCATTTCTTTCCGATGACATCTGACCTCTCTAGCCCAAGAAGCCTGCAGTAGCTGGAGTTTGCGTAGACAACCCTTCCCTCGAGATCGTCTATTGAGAACGCCTCTGTCATCGTTTCAACCAGTACTTGGAACTTGGCTTCTTGCTCTTCTAGGGCCTGTCGCCTTTCGATTTCGTTGGTCACGTCCACCAGTATGGCAAGCGCGCCCGGTGAGCCGTCTGGCAATTTGAGAGGTTCAAGACGCATCTGTGCAGACATGGGACTACCGTCTGGTGTGGTCAAGCTATGAAACGACCCATCGGCGGGCACAGTACCGCCACCGAACACCGTTGTTATCAACTCGTCAAGAACAGGACGAACAGTCTTGGGATGGATGTCAACAAAGAAGCGACCTATGACCTTCTCCCGAGGGAGTCCTGAAAGAGAGCACCATCTCTCATTGACATAGATGATTCGACGAGTCTGGTCGATTACGGCATATCCGTCGCGGGATCTGTCTGCTACAATCTCTGCAAGGCTTGTTGCCATGGATTGGCGTCTCCGTTCGGCATACTCGCTGCTTCCAGACCTTGATGACTGTGGAAACCTCGAGGGGGATGAGCTGAGCAGGACTGTACTTTGAATCTCAGCAATTTAACGTCACTGGTAGGATAATCAAGCTATGCGTGCGATTATTGCCGTACCGGATGGGAGGAAGGCCTGCCGACCGGGACAGCCAACCATGTGTCGCGGCGGTTGAAAGCACAGCAAGTCGCCACTGTGCACCCGGCTTCGGACATTCGCCGACTCTATCCATGGAACCAGAGCTTCATGATAAGTGATGACACCTGTGAGAACCAGACTCGACCGCTGTGGGGAGAAAGACGCTAATAGCGGCATTTCCGCTTGGCTACTGAGATGACTCGGAACGGAGACCTCGCCAGTAAGAGGCTGGACATAGGACACACGAGGACCTGTGACTGCCCGGAGAACCATATCAGCTGCCTAACAGCAAAGGAGTGGTTACGGTACCAAGTTGCAGTATGGGAGTTTTACTACGAGAAGAAGGACCTGCGGGACAAGAGAATACACCCGGCCGTGTTTCCTATTGGGCTTCCCAAGAGGTGCATTGAACTCTTCACTCACAAAGGAGAGCTCGTACTTGATCCATTCGTGGGCTCAGGCACCACGCTCTTGGCAGCAAGGACTCTTGAGCGGAACGCGGTAGGCTTCGACCTCAAGAAGGAGTATGTTGAGACTGCACAGAAGAGACTCAGAGAAGAGAGGTCAGGAGGGGCCACGCAGCTTGCGATATGTGACGATGCATTGAGAGTCTGTGATTATCTCGACGACGAGTCGGTCTCCCTCATCGTCACCTCACCGCCGTATGCTAGCCTGCTGAATCGACGCAGGACCAACAGGAGCATCAGAGGAGACCTGAGGAGGAGCGAGCACTACATGGAGGTCCAGCAGTATTCAGAGGACTCAAGAGACCTCGGCACCATGACCATCGAGGACTACTCCAATGCAATAGAGTCCATCTTCGCAGGTATTCTTCCGGTCATTAGACCCAAAGGTAATGTGATCATAAATATCACGGACTACTGGTGGGAAGGCCGACGCGTACCTGCCCACATCTACGTGGTCCAGTCTATGCAGAAGGCAGGGTACGAGCTGAGGAACACCATGATCTGGGACAGGAGGAATCTTGTGAACCGGACCGGAATATACGGGTGGCCTAACAACTACATCACGCTGTCTACGACTTTCGAGTACTTGCTTCACTTCTGGAAGCCGTCGGAGAGGTCAGAGTCCTAGGACGGGAAAGACAAGACTCCTGACGGCTTCGACGTTTGCTTTCACGACCTGCCATGTCTCCGCGTCATCTTTGAATGGCGGTGTCTGAGCCGGCGCTTCGTAAGACAACCCGGTCAAGACTGAGAACACAGATGCAGACCCCCATGCCAGTGCATCCGGATGATAGCCACCTCCAGACACCACACCAAGACGACCTTGCGCCCACCTGTGAGCAAGAGCATGTATCTTCTCTGCGATGTATCGTATCGTGTTGGTTGTCAGTTTCAGCTGAGCCAGTCTGTCAAGGTAGTGTGCATCGAAACCCGGGAGGAGGAGAATGAACTCGGGCTGATAGAAGTCAACCAGAGGGGGAACCAGTTCGTCAAAGGCATAGCGGTAGACCGAGTCCCCCGAGTCCATTGGGAAGTGCATATTGACCTTGAAACCTTTCCCAGGACCTGTGCCCATATCGTTCAGGTGACCCTCATGCGGGTAGATATACTCGGGGTCCTCGTGGAAGGATATCTGCATCACTCCGGGGTCAGCAATGAAGTACTCCTGAGTACCATTCCCATGATGTACATCGAAGTCCGCCACAAGGACTCTCTTGAATCCATGACGCTTGAGTTCGTAGACGGCAGCAGCAACATCATTGAACACGCAGAAGCCTCCGCCTCGGTCAAACCGCGCGTGATGGAATCCACCTGTTGGAGAGAAGAAGTGACTCACATCACCTCTGAGGACAGCTCGCACGCCCTCCACGGTCGCACCTGCAGTACTTCTGGCCGTCTCATAGATGCCGGGATAGCCAGGAGTGTCGATGTCAATGTCACCAGTTCCAGTGACCGATATCTGCCGCACTCTCTCTACGTATGCCTTGGAGTGCGTGATTGCAAGAAGATCCTCAGAAAGGGGCACAGCAGGAATTACGCAAGAGTGCGGTGGAACGAGGAGCCCACTGTCCTGAAGATACTCCTTCACTCGACGAAACCGCCCCTGTTGGATAGGATGTCGCGGTCCATTGTCGAACATCTCGAACTCATCGCTCCACATCAGACCAACCGAGCAAGCATGCGGAGCGACCATGTGTCGTCCGTCCCTCTAAGAACTTATATTGGTTTATGGCTAGGGACTCGTGAGGCCCAGTTGAATGAGGTTGAGAGAGGTTGCAGATGTACCCCTTTCGGCAGCAGCCTACTCAGTCTACATCAGGCAACGCCTCGACGCGCGCACTCAGGTCTTCTCGCTCGACTATGGGGATCAGCTGCGAGTATACGATGCTGAAGGCAATCTGAGATCATCAAAGAGATGGAGCAGCAAGGTCAGATGCATTGCGGTCGCAGACATAGATGGCAGCGGCAGCGACTCATTGGTGGGAGGAGTTGGGAAAAAGGTGCTTGTGGTCGATCAGAAAGGGCAACCCCTCTGGAACATGGACCTGGAGAGCGAGGTGGTCGCCTGCGATGCTCGTGATGCTGATGGAGATGGTGCGGCGGAGGTCGTAGTTGCACTGGACAACCGAAGGGTAATCCTCTGGAATGATGACAAGACCGCGTTGTTCAGCCGTACTATGGGAGATGCAATCACCGATGTGTGGCTTGAGGACTTCACCCCGGACGGTGAGCTCGAGGTCATCGTTGCAGACCGGAAGGGCTTGGTCACAGTCCTCACGGCAGCAGGGTACAAGCTTCGCGAGGTCAAGTTGGGAGATAGACTCACAGTCTTTGCAGTCTTGACCTTTGGTGAGAGGAAGCTCTTGGTGACCGGAGATGAGTCAAACAAGCTCAAGGTGTGGGACCTAGACGGGAGGCAGCTGGGCGAGATTCAGATACCCGGCATGCCAAGAGCGATTGCCACTGGCGTGCCAGACGATGTCTCAGACTCTGCGTATCTGGTAGTTGCCACCGATAGCAAGAGACTGTCTTTCTGGAGTGTCCATGAGAGTGGTCAGGTCTCGAGGACCGAGAGAGTCGTCCTCACAGAGATACAGTCGACCAAGAGCATTGTATACAGAAGGGCAATCAAGTGTGGCAACTGTGGTGCTGATACAACACCGGAAGCGGCCAAATGTGAGTCATGTGGAGCCACACTTGAGGTTCTGGATGAATACACAGTCCAAGAGTACATCAGAGAGAGCATCGACTCCATAACTTCGAAGCATGCACGAATAGAACTCAAGGACCTGGACAGGATACTCAGACGCACGCTTCCAAGACCCGCCGTATACAACCTGCGCAGGACTCTGCAGAAACTGATACAGACCAAGGTCTTGGATGGACATATAGACGGGAACACATTCATCAGGACCGTCAGCACTAAACCAAGCGAAAGGCGTGTGCTGAAGCCCTCCGAGATACAGGATGTCAAGAGAGTCCTGTTCGACCTGCTCCGTAGACAGCGAACAGTCGAGGTAGTAAGGCTCGAACAACAGACAGGAGTACCCCGGGAGATACTGAGAAAGACACTAATAATACTACTCGGGGAGGGCTCTATCAACGGCACTCTGTCTGAGACCTTCTTTGAATTGGCCGAGAACCAGAACAAGGAAGACTTTGTGAAACGCCTTGAACAAGAGCTCGCTGCACTTGCGAGATGAGGTAATCGTCAAATACACCAGACCAAACTGGAGGAAGACCATTGGAGATAAGTAAGAGAATTGTTGTTGCGTTTGTATCAGTCGCACTGATACCGATACTTGCCATATCAGGAATCTCGGGCGTGACCATATTCAATCTCTCGAACGAGAACGCGGCTGATGCGTCTGCTGCTCTTAGGGCAGAAGAGCTGGCGAACTTGGAGAGAGTTGCGAACGATACTGCGCTGTTCATACAGGAGCGGGTCCAGAACTATATTGATGGCGTCTACATGATGGAGAAGTACGCCGAGGACCTTTTCAATGACCGTATCAATGCTACACCCCAGCACTCCTACTACTGGGACTGGGAGGAGGAATATGCCGAGACCGGCATGCTGGTACCCGGCAGGCACTACGAAGAGAGATATGGATCGAGCGACATCTCGTTCAACGTCAGCTGCTACTATATGCCCAGACCGTACTACAAGACCCCCGGCGACCCGTTTGACTGGAGTGCCAGTACGGAGTACTTCCTCAATACCTCCAGCAATATGGACAATGTGTACAGAGCCCTCCACAAGATGAGCTCAGACTACATCTGGCTGTACATGGGGTTTGACCCTTCATATTGTGACAGCCATCTCTTCCGCAACTACCCCTACGACAATCTTGCGTACTTCCAGGGGAGCGTCCCAGCAGAAGACTATGATCCACCTGCAGAGGAGTGGTACACAAATGCGCTCCTCTTCTCCAATGACAGCATCGCCTTCACTGGGCCGTATCTGGACCCCTCCACCGGTCTGGTGATATCGATGGCGCGTCCTGTGAGATTTGACAACAACAGCATCTTCGGTGTAGTGTCAGCTGATGTCACACTTGAGACCGTGCTTCAGAGCGTGCTCAATGTCAGAGTACTCACAAGTGGCTACGCTTTCCTGATGGAGCGCAATTCGGAGCTGGTGGCTCATCCGGGGTTCACAGAGGAAGGCCAGACCATCTATGACCTTGAGTTTGTGTCACCCACTGGCACAGAGGCCAATGCGTTCAAGAGCGTAATTGCTTCAGCACTCTCAGCCGGCAGTGGTCAGTCCCAGTACTACAAGAACGGTCAACTCTGGTACATGACCTACGCAGTTGTCCCCAGCACTGGATTCCTGCTTGCAGTCGTCGTCCCAGCATCCGAGGTGGTGGCGCCTGCCGCTGCAATCCTAGCCACTGTCACGAACCAGACGTTCATTCTTACACTGATGCTAGTGGGTGTGCTGGTCCTTGTCGCTGGCGTTGTGGGGACGGTCGCGTATAGACGTGGGCGAGCAGTCGTCGAACCTGTCAGGGAGATGACCAAGCTTGTCCAGAAGATGTCCACACAGGACTTCACCAGAGGCGTCAGCACCTCTGGCACAATGTATGAAGAGATAGGCACGACTGTGGACGCATTACTGAGCTTCCAAGAGGCATGCAAGTTCGGCAACGAAGCATTCATTCGTGGAGACCTCCGGAGAGCCTTGCTCAACTATGAGAACCTGCTTGAGATCAGTGGGCGTCTGAAAATAGAGGAGGGGCAACAGACGATGCTGCTGAACATCGGTAATGTGTACAGACAGCGCGGTGATACCACCAATGCGCTGGACTACTA
>JACAEL010000070.1 GCA_013388835.1 Candidatus Thorarchaeota archaeon
GTGGCGCAGCGCCTCAGTCCCAGCAGCCATTAGACTCGCTCTGGTCCTCGTCGTCACATGGCCCAGATGTCTGTCTTCTTCCTACCCCCATAGTAAGGAGGAAGAAGAGCACCATGGAAGGCCAAGCATAGGGAATGACTGCGGCGAACATCGCAGAGTCGATGAGGATGAGAGGGCCCCAGAACAGCAGGAGCGCCGCACTGCGTGACAGCAGCTCATATGCGATCCTTCCCAGTCTCGAAGCCACATGGATGGCATACCATCTACCGAAACCTACGGGTTTGCTCAGTCCCTTTCTGGACACTGCCTCGCGTGCCTTCTCACCCCTATCTTGGTAGTACAGAGCGATTAGGAAAGTTGAGAGGCTGGACCCCGCAGACAGCAGCATGAGAAACATCCATGATTGCATTAGGTTTCACGTCCATTCATCCATCGCATTCATGTAATCATCGATGCCGCAGAACTGCCCTGCTGCTGCCTGAGTAGGTCAACCACTAGCAACCCCATCCAGAATGCCGTGAATGCTAGGAACATGAGAGCCACCATCATTACGACATTGCAGCGACCCTTTAAGCCGTTCGTCAGCATCCTCTCGCTCTTATTAATCCAGAACCTCTCTTCAAAGAACTTGAGAATGCCTCCCGAGCCCTTGTAACTATTCGCTATGTCAAGTGCGCTCTTGAAGGCCAAGAATGCTGCGGTCAGCATCGACAAGGCAAAACCCAGAAACAGCCACCCTGCCACCACGGGCTCCATACGTGACTGGAGATACTTCTCAATGGTCAGAATGTAGAACATGATCTGGAGAGCACTTGCAGCACCAATGAGCGCCCACACTATCCACTCGGTGCTTGGCGTGCCGAAAGACGCTGCTATCCGAGCGGCGAACCAACCAAGGATGACTGCCACGCCCAACTGAGCAACGACGAGGTCTAGCGACTTCATGGTCTGTTGCACTTCGGGGCCATTCAAGAGTGCCTGACTCTGCTCTTCGCTGTAGTCCTCGCACCCAAGAAAACGGACGTTGAAGTACTCGAAGTTGTAGTCACCGAGAAGGTCTATTGTGGCGTGAGCGTAAACCTCTACCCCTGGCATCACAATGAAATCTATCACAAGATGGACCAAAGGCCACCAGCCGGTCAGATAGACCTGAACCACTTCTCCGACTACAGCCAATGCAGACTCGACAATACCCGCTAGTCCCGGCTTCTCGTCAGCAGAACCAGTCGTTGTACCATCACCGGGCTGTCCCACAGGTTCCTCATCCGGCGGAGGCGCTGGCACCCACGGCAGCGTCCCTCTCAGGTCCACCACCAGCTCCATGTCCTGCACACGCAGGTCCACCATCGCCACGTCATCGTACCGGAGCACCCTGATGACCACGTAGCTCACAATCCGCGAGGCGTTGGTCACGGGGCCTAAAGTCACCAAGTTGCCGGGAATGAATGAGCGCATCGCGTTGTTGGCCCGGTCGTACCACAGCTCAGTGGTGTGACTGGAGCTGAACATGGAACCAAATGGTCTTCGCATAGTTCATATTGCACTGCACATCTGATACTCTGGATACGACATGGACCGTTCTGGAGACTGGCTCAGGCAGGCTGAGTATGACATCCAGACGGCCATAGGTCTTGCTCGTGAGGGTCGTCATGCCTGGGCATGCTTCGTAGCGCAGCAGTCAGCAGAGAAGTCATTGAAAGCCGTATTGGAGAAGATGGGGTTACCAAGCTGGGGCCACGATCTGATTGAACTTCTTCGGGCGATTGAGCAACGACTCAGCTTCGACAACTCTCTGCGAGAGTCATGTCATCGGCTCAACCTGTATTACATAGCCGCAAGGTATCCGGATGCTTTCTCAAGCGGAGTTCCTGAAGACAAGTTCTCAAAGGAGCAGAGTGCGTCGGCACTTAGAGACGCACAGGAGGTGCTTGTATTTGCTTCTGAAGCTGTACATCAGCAGTGAAGCAGCACAGACCCTAGACGACTACGTCAAGCGGCTCAAGAGGAGCCATCCGGTCCGTGCCGTTGTGGTCTTCGGTAGCGCCGCCAAAGGTGGGTGGAACCATCGGAGCGACATTGACGTCTTGATAGTCAGTGACAGCATGGGGACCGACTGGTTTGAGAGGAACCTCGCGGCCCAGAAACTCTCACGAGGGCGCATTCAGGCCTTCGTCGTGACATCAGACGAAGTGGAGTCTGCGATAGAATCCCATGCCTATCTGATATGGGAAGCGCTGCACGATGGCGTAGTCGTGTTTGATGATGGGGTCTTCGAGACTGCCAGAGCAGCACTCATGGAGCTCATGGGCTCTGGAAGAGTCGCACGTAGAGAGCAGGGCTGGGACCTGAGATCAACTGCCACCTAGTCGCACCTCAGACCGCTTCTCTTCTTGCCCATCTGGCAAGTTAATCGCGAAAGGCCTGACCGGCAGCGTCGTCTCTCGTCATGAGCCGCTTTCTGCCGGCCACGTAGTCTTTGTAGGTATGCCTCCGCCTTAGTCCTATCCCTGGTGGTCCTGCGGGGGTTTCCTCGAACTTGTCGAACAGCCTCCAGAGCCACGCGTCGATGAATTCATCACTCACTTGGCTGTCAACCATGTCATGTACGATAGTCTCAACTCTGGTGTGTTTGCCAGGGGATGCCACGTAGTCCTGAGAAGGACCTGATTCGTCACTGCTGTCTGACGCTTGATGGTGTTCTCCGTGCCACTTGTCTAGACGTTCTCTGAACGCGACCCCAACTTCATCATCCCTTGACATCAGACCGTCCTTTGTTCTCTCCCATTCCTTTGTCATCCACTTTGGTATCACACGGTGCGGAGACTCAAGCGCGGTGAAGGCCCGGAGGAGATAGACATCAAACTGTGGCGTGCCATAAGCATCAACAATCATACGCTCTCCTTGAGTGTCACCTCCAGCGCAAGCCGGTGCTGCTCTTCATAGTTGAGGACTGCTCTCTTCAATGAGGGCTCGGTACTTCTGCTAGTCATCACAATAGGAATCGCTACGGCGAAACCCATCAGATAGCCCAGAGCCAAGGATATGTAGGCAATCATGAGTACTGTGCTTGACCAGTAGAGAATCCGAATGGCGCCCTCCCAGATACCCGGATGAGCCCTGTAGCCAACCACGACTCGCTTCGAACGCTCTGTTTCCAATTCATCATGGCATGATGAGACTATCCGAGCCACCCTATCGGTCAGTGTGTGGGAGAGAGAGAAACACGATTCCAACTAGAAGCAGCAGGAGGAGATCATATCGCAGTAGCTGGAAGAACGTGTCGGAGTCTCCCTGCATCAGACTCATCACCACTTGTATGCCGCCCTAATGAAGTACAGGGCGATTTCCGCAATGCAGTACACTATCATGCCTACATAGCAAGTCTTCGTGTACTGCGCTGCAACGCTTCCCCTGAACGTCGTGATGAGGTCAAGTGCCATGAAGTCCGCATTCTCATAGATTCTTGGAATCCATTTGTATATGAACCTCTTCACAAGACCATCATGCTGAGTTGATCATAGTTGTTGGACTTTCCGCACTCCCCACCACTGCGATAAGAAACAGAGAAGCAGGCCAGCCCAGAAGGCTCCGACGAACGCCCAGCCCATCGTGTTCAGAATTTCCTCGGCGGCAAGCATGATTAGGGCCATGTAGACAACCGTCGCAATGGCTGCCAGCTGGGTTATTGCTGCCAGCAGACTTGTCAGAGGAGCAGTTAAGGTGCCCGCGCCCAATCTGCTAGCCACCATCGCGGTCTTGATGCTGTCACATGCAACCCAGAGCCCTGCAACATAGAAGGACCCTTTGTTGTAGAGCAAGACAGTGACAGCCGTACTGACGAGCTTGCTGAAGATGCCATCGATGAACTCCGTTAATGCCTCTGTGAGCCCGAAATGAGTGAGAACCCAGTTCAAGAGAAACTCCACCGCAATCCTGATACCGTTCAGTATGTCGTAGATGACCTCGAGTAGGACATTGTCGAGGTCAGGAACAAGAACTCCCTGAAGTGCCTGCTCCTCGTCGGGAGCATAGACATACTGATGGAGCTCAGGCCATGGCCAAGACCACTCGTACCGTACAAGTGATAGAAGTGCTACAGAGGCGAGAAGGTCAGCCCTTCTCTTGGCGCTCTCGTCCACAGAATCCCCTAGCACTCCGTCGAAGCATGATTCCACGGGGCCAATATCACCCGGCTCAGGCACCCACGGCAGCGTACCCCGCAGGTCCACCAAGTGCATGTCCGGCAACCGCCAAACTACCATGACCACGTCGTCATAGCGCAGCAGACTAGTTCTCGAGATTCAAGTCTGGGGACTCTCAGGCAACCTGTCGCGGAAGCTACTCCTCTGAGCCAATCTCAAAACGTCTGTAGGCTTCTTTGAAGACCCTGCCGACCTCGTCTTCGCGAGACATTAGCTCTTGCTTAAGCCTCAGATACTGCTCTAAGTCGTGACGAATGGCCCGTGGGGCCCCGTCCCTCGTGCGCTCCTGTTCGAGCTGCATCTCTTCGTATACCCGCACAATCCACAGGGCTGCCGCCACTGGGTCACTGGTGTCAAGGATTTCTCTCAGTCCTTCTTCGCTACGGAAGTCTATGTCCGTACATGGTGACAACTTCGGATGATAGAATGGCAACGCAACCGCCATGAGCCAGATAGGAATCATGGCTACAAAGAACGTCGGAGTATACTCAGGCATTACCAACAGGCCGAATATCCAGAAGAGAACAACGGGCAGCTGCAATACGAAGGCGGATGACACATCTTGGTGCCGCTTCTGTCCTGAGAGTAACAGGCGTGCGTACCGGCTTCCAATGCCTTTGGGTGCTTCGAGCTGCCCCCGAACCACTCTGTCTCTAATCCTTGAGCCTAGCCACAGATAGGACATGACCGGAGCAACCCCGATACATGTCATAACAAGTGTGAAGACCAGACTCTGCCAGAGGTAGTCTAGTCCAACATCTGCACACATCCGCCAGACTGCGTCAGGAGAAACAGCCGCGCAAGACATAGTCTACCATGCTCCGATTGCAATGCCCGTGACCAGACCTACGAGCACTCCAAGGCATATGATGTTGCACAGTATGAGACCATAGTGGCAACGTCCCTTAAAACCACATTGGCGTACTGACTCGAGCGGTGATTTCCGGTACACGTCGGTAAAGAAGTCGTACAGACGACCGGCCTTCTTGCCGCTCATGAAAGCCTTTGTCAACCGGTTCTCCCACCACACCTGCAACAGCCACATCATACCCATCGTCAAGAACGCAGCAGCTGCGTCCATTGGACTAAGCGAAGAACTACGAACTAGAGACCAAGTCACTGCGAAGTACCCCAGTACGCACAGTACGTAGGCGAAGATGGCAAACCAGAATTGTCCCTCTTGTGGCAGCGTGAGGAAATGAGCCCATTTCTCAAGGAAAAAGTAGATCACGCCAATGGCTAACGCCAGCGCGTAGGCTACGACTCGAAGCCAGTCGTCTAGAGAGGCAATCATTATATCGATTGTCCGTTGTCCCTCGTCTGCTGGCTTCTCATTCCAATCAAGTACTTGAATTTCAAACTCCTCAACATGTGTGTCACCTAACAAGTCCATGACTATGTGGATGATCAGAAGCGACGAACCTAAGACAGTCTGAGAGAAGCACAGGTGGAGTTCGGGCCAAGGCCAAGTGAAGAACGCATGGACACATGCAGCTATGTTAGCGAAGACACCTTGCACAATTCCTAGGAGTGAGGACTCGCTGTCCGTCTTTCCGCCAAGTGTCCCGTCGCCCGTACCGTTCGGGGGCGCCTCATCCGGTGGAGGCGTCGGCACCCACGGCGGCGTCCCCCGCAGGTCCACCACCAGCTCCATGTCCTGCACGCGCATGTCCACCATCGCCACATCGTCGTACCGGAGCACCTTGATGACCAAGTAGCTCACAATCCGCGAGGCGTTGGTCACTGCACCCAGCGTCACCACATTCCCGTCGATGGCCGAGCATATCGAGTTGGAGGCACGGTCGTACCACAGCGCGCCCGTCCTGTCAAAGCTGGCCGAGGTGGAGGGAGAGTCCTGCCTCAGCTCGCCTTCAGTGTCGGGATAGTACGCTGTGCTCATCCTGCCGGTCGATGAGCCGGACGAGTCATCATACCACCATATCCATGCGATCTGCTTCATCTGGTCGTCAAAGAGGCCGATGAGCATCTGGCCCATGCTGTTGCTCGTCTGGGTGAGGCTGCCTCGTACCGAGAACTGACCGAGCTGGTAGAGTCTGAATGGCCTGTCCAGTGCCCGCACAAAGGTGGCCCCGTGCCATGTGTTGTAGGCCGGTCGAGCAGCAACACTTGCTGTCAGGTAGCTGGCCCCGACTGGCGCGATGAGTTGGGAGTCGGAGTCGCGCGTTAGGAGCATGATGTCATCGACGTAGCCGCTGCCCCTGATGAGGATGGCGTTCACGTCGACTATGTCCACGTTTGGCTGTGCTCTGTGCAGGTCAGTGAGTAGGTCTCTCTTGAAGGTCCACCACTGCCCGTTGGTCGTGTTGGAGCCGAGTCCAAAGTAGACGTATTCTCCTGTGCCGAGACCATCGGTGTCAACCGGTGTATACTGAAGGTATCGGTGTCCAGCGGAAGTGTCCACCGACACATAGACGATGTAGTTCTCGGAGTACTTCATGCTCCACTGGATAGTGAGGTGGTCCTTGTCATTCCAGTAGTTTGTGGAGCTGTACGGATACCTGTGACCGGTGCTTGTGCCACTGCCCTGAAGCTGAATGACGCGTCGAGTGCCTAGAAGGACATTGCTGACTGTACCAGACCCGCTGTATACACCCCAGCCTGTTGTCCTGCCATCCTCGGCATCCTCCTTCACGGTGGCGTAGGAGAGCAGCTTGATGTCATCTATGTAGCCGCTGCCTCGTATCAGGAAGGCGTTGATATCAACGATGTTGATGCTCGGATAGGCCTCATGAAGGTCAGCGACGAGGTCACGTTGGAATGTGTGCCAATTGCCATCCTTGGAGGTCGTTCCGAGTCCGTGGTGAACATATCCCGCAGTCGCTCCCAAGTAGTCGACATCCTGAGGTGTATAGTCCATATAGTAGTGCCCTGAAGTTGTGTCTACGGAGATATAGATCTCATAGTACTCAGAGTACTTCATGCTCCACTGAATCACGAATCGGTTGCGTTCATTCCAGTAGTTTCCAGAGCTCGGGTACCGATACCCGGTGTCCCAACCGCCGCCCTGAAGCGAGATTGCTCTGTCCCCGTCAAGCGCGACGTTTGTGATGTTTCCGGCAGGGACGTTATCGTAGACCTCCCAGAAGGCGGTATCGCCGTCCTCAGCGTCCTCCGTGACATCGACCACACCAAAACCGTCGTTCTGGTAGAAGCTCCTGTTAGACATACACCGGTCCGTGAAGGAAGTGAAATCGGAGCCAGAGTAGCTGACTCGGATGGAGTATATCCTTTCATCATGCTCAGTGTTGGAGCCATACCGCTGGCAGTTCACTCCCACGTACTTTATCATCCGGTCGAGGTGACTCCCCGTCAACTGATTAATTGAAAGTAGGACCTGTTCTGACGCTCCTGAGCGCTTCAGGCGTATGCCATTGAGAGGGTCGTATCTAACTGAGATAATTCCGTTGTAGTCACCACCGAGGGCGGACCATGAGTACGAGTTCTCGGTCCCGGAGGTGCTGACGAAGGCCCCGCTCACAACTAGGCTCGACGCACTACTTGAGCTGTCGACAACCGAGAGACGGAAGACGGGACGCTTCATATCGTCGTACAGATAGAGGTTGAGAGAGCCCACTCTCTGGACTTGACCACCATGTAGCAGGGAGACGTTAGCCGAGAAGCTTCCAAAGTCACTGAGTTTCATGTAGGATGGTAGCTCCTGAATGAAGGTAGGTCCGTGCCAGCCAGTGCCCGTGGGAATGCCGGACACATAGAGGTAGTCCTCACCAACCTGTATCGAGCCCTGACCCAAGGGCGAGAACGACTCCTCGCTGCCCCAAGCACCGTGGGCTGGCTCCGAGGCAATGCACTTCCTGACATACCAGAAGTCGAATATGGCATCCAATGTGCTTGAGCCCCACTCCTTGCCAAAGAGGCCGAGGTAGGCGGGGTCCAGCTCGGTCATTGAATACACATTGCTCCATGTTGAACCGCCATTGAAGCTAATGTCAAAATACCTGGTGCTTCCAATTTCCCTGATTCTCAGCTCAGTCCCCATTGTTGTGCTGGAGTAGGCGGCCACTCTCCAGTAGCCTACGTCATTGATAATCTTCTCGAGGGTGTACTCGTCGTAGCTTGCGCTGCGATAGCGACCCCACAGATAGGCATTGTTACGATTGTTATAGGCCATGATTCCCGCATGGGTGTTGAGGTTGACGGAGTAAGTGTTCAGCTTGGTGACTGCGGCATAGTTCGTAGAGGGTGCAGCCCTGTATGCGATTGGGGCATACTCCAGCGTGCCACCCCACCAGTCACCATTGTCAGCTGAGCCGATTGATATGACCATCGATGAACCCCATGCTTCCTGAATCCATCCGACGGGCTTGCTCTGGGTCCATGAACCAGACACGACGTTATCATTGAAGTCATCAAACTGAAGGAATGTTGCATATCCATCTGAGGCCGAGCCAACCGCAGGATTTCCGTAGTATACGTAAATGTTCTTTGAGGTATCGAGACTGTCTGCAACCTCAACCCAGAATACTGCTTGTGACGATGCAGCATAGGTCTCACGCCAGTGATCAAGGAGAACCCGCCCGGTCCCATCAGTGAACCGGATGTCGTCAAAGTCGGTCTGGCACTTGGAGTTGAGGTACACATGCTCTCCCGAGTCGGTGCCCGAACCGTAGTGGACAACAATGCGGACTGGGTAGTTGGGTACGGCTCCACTGGAACCGCTGATTGTGTGCAGCTTTCGGTAGCCCCAAGGCGCTTGGGCACTTGAACCAAGCTGGGTGTACTCCTGTGGTCCCCATGTGCTGTGGCTTGGCTCGAGACTGAGAGACTTCTTCATGAAGACATCGTCAACATACGAGGTCCCATACGAGCCCGGGGTTGCGTAGCAGTTGTCGAGATTGGCGTTGGGGTATGAGCTCGGACTCTGGCTGAACCCCTTTCCGACAACTAGAAGGACTGGCGGCCCACTCCAGTCAGAATACCTTGTCAGGGTCGTATGTGTGGTCCACGAGACTCCGTCTGTTGAGTACTCGGGGTAGACATAGCTCTGAGTCACCCGGATGCGATAGTAGTACCATGTGTTGATGGATACTGAGCCAGCATTCCCTCCCCAGACTATCGAGTTTGCGTAATTGTACTCAAGTGAATGCTGCAAGTAATCAGACGGGCCGATACCAATCCAATCATAGGGGCCCCAGTATACGAAGAGGTTCGGACGCCATGAACAGCCAGCGTATGAGCCTATCATGATCTTGGCTTGCACCACGAAATTGTGGAAGTCGGGAGTATCCTTCTCGATGTGGCAGTAGTAGTTCTGGGCCTGATAGATTCGAAGCCTGTTGGTGGATATGCTCACTGTGCCGGAACCATACTCGTCCTCCGTCCATTCGGGCCCCACGGCGGAGTTGTCAGCTCTGTTGAAGTCGTCGAAGAAGTCGAACACGGAGCTGCCGGTAGACGCGCTAACCGCACTTGGGTTGCCGTAATAGATGTAGATTGTCCGATCGCGGTCAAGGGACCCCTTGATTTCAACCCAGAAGACTGCCCGTGATGATTCAGTGTACGACTGGCGCCAATGGTCGAGAAGGGTATAGCCATCAGCATCCGTGAAGCGTATGTCATCGAAGTCGGTCTGAGCTCGGCTATTGAGGTACACGTTCTCGCCAGAGTCGGTCCCGGAGCCGTAGTTCACGACAATACGGACAGGGTAATTGACGACTGCCTCACCGCTGCCGGACCCGTGGATGATGAGATGGGACTTGCGATACTGCCACGAGGAGAGCATCTTCGCTTCCTCGCCAGACCACATGGGGTCGTATTCATAGTTGCAGACCGTTGCGGAGTCAATCCAAAGTCCGCCCGTGCGACCCGGCTTTCGGTCCACGACGGGTTCCTGCCACACTCCGTCGACCTTAGTACGTTCCACCCGGACGCCACCAATGTCCAGCTGTTCGAGGTGTATGCTATCAACTTGGTCAGTCACATTTCCCGAGGCAGTCACGTTCACATAGATGTAGTCCCAGCCAGGGGAGGGGCTGCCTCCAAACTTGAACCATCCCGAGTATGTGCCGCCTGTGAACACAGGCGTGGAGTTCTCCCAGTGCCCGGGAGTGTACGATGCTATCGAGGTGTACAAGTCACTGTACAAGACAGAATCGTAGTCGATTGGCGGATCCTCAGGCGGGAGGGCTTCCGGATTGTACGGACCACCCTCATCGGGGATGTACTCGGACTCGATATAGTAGTTCTTGGTGTAAGTGATGTCGACTGCGAGAAGCTGCCGCTGACCAGGCTCAGGGTATCCGTCATATACCCTGTAGTACGCGAAGATGAGACTGACGAGGTCGTACGGGAGACTAGTGTAATTCGCAAGGGCGTAGTATACCATTTCCGCGACTCTGTAGACTTTGTGGGTGTCGGTGTAGGTCTGGGAGTAGTTGGCATCTATCTGCTCAATCTCGGTCAGTATTATCTGCGAGAAGTCCATGATATGGACACTGATGCCGGTCTGTACAAGGTCCTTTGCTTTGTTCAGCTCTGCAGTCCTGTAGGCTTCGACGGTCTCGGTGTCCAGACCAAAGGCCAGCATGATTGTAGCAGTTATCTCAACGTTCGTGACTTCGGCAGGCCTTGATCCGGGGACCGTGTACAGCTGTTTGCCAGAGTCCTCACTGCCGTACTTGACGATACGTCTGCTATCACAGGCTGCAAACAGATGAACACTGGCCTTAGACTCCATCACAATCCTTGCCATAGTCTTCCAGGATGTGAGGTGATTCCCCGTCACCATTCCTATAGGCCCACCATGTGACATGTACACTATGATCTGATTGTCAAGTGACTTGGCGACATGAGGGGCGTTGGTCTTGATGAGGCGTATCCTGTCGGGAATGAAGAGGTCATCCACAATGAAGGTGTTCAACCGGGCAATCAGGTCATTGACCGCCCAGTCGGTGTCCTTATCGTCGGACAGCTGCAGAATGGCAACCGAGGGACCAGCATTGAGTTGGTCAGCCGTGAGGGCGGTTTGAGCTGCAACTTGCCCAGCAAAGACAAACGATATCACTACTGCCAGAATAGCAACGACCTTACTTCTAGGTACTACCACGCTCATATCTGAAACTCTCGCCAACACTGGTGCTTTGAACTCACTCCTCAGCCCGCGATGAGGAATACGTGGCACAGTTGTATATGAAACTTACAGTCGTTTCGGAATCTGTAGCAGAGATCAGGTCCAGAGTCGGCAGAGGGGTCGTCGCGCTGCCTAATTCGCACGGTTATGGCACACAAGTCCACCCTGCGTGCCAGTTCCAGTTCCGAAGTGACAGGTCGGAACCACTCATACAACGGAGTCGCTTGTCCTTGTTCCGTTCTAGGAGCCAAGTCGAACCACGCAAATGAATCATCGCGTTGTCAGACCTACACAAATCCGAGTACCGGTCAGGGCGTCAGCATCAACCGTTCATTTTTAGTTGGACAAAGTTGGACACAGGAGTCTTGTCACTCCCAGGA
>JACAEL010000071.1 GCA_013388835.1 Candidatus Thorarchaeota archaeon
GGCTCTGGCAAGACAACCCTGCTGAACATCATAGGCGCCATAGACTATCCCACGTCTGGTCGTGTCATGGTGATGGACGTACCCGTGGGCGACTACGATGAGAGCTTCCGAGCCAACTTCAGGCTTCTTAACACCGGCTTTGTCTTTCAGAGCTACAACCTGATCTCTACCCTGACCGCCATTGAGAACGTCATGTTTCCAATGCAGCTGGTGGATGTGCCTGTTGCAGCGACTAGGGCAAGAGCGTCCAAGCTGCTGGAGCAAGTTGGTCTGGAAGAGAGACATGACCATCTTCCATACCAGCTCAGCGCTGGAGAACAGCAACGGGTTGCCATTGCTCGGGCCATGGCCAATGACCCACCCTTGATCCTGGCGGACGAACCGACTGCCAATCTTGATGAGAGGAGCGCCGAGCATATACGAAGACTCCTCATGGAGTTCAACCAGCTTGGCAAGACGGTGATTGTGATAACACATGATTCAGAGATTACACGCAGGCCGGGCGCTCGCGTATTCACCATGAAGCAAGGAGAACTGAAGGCGGATGTCTGAACAGCGCGACTATGCCCTGCAAGATCTCAGGCGACGGCCCTACCACACCATGCTAGTCCTACTGTCCATCTCGACAGTTGTAGCGTTCTCAGTCTTTCTGTATCTGTTTGCCAACACACTTCTAGGTGTCACTGCTTACATCACATCTCTGGGACTCTCAGCGACTCTCAGGACCTTCTTCGAGGCGTTCATCTGGGGTACACTCGTACTAGCGCTCGTCCTTGGGGTCGTGGTTGTGACCAGTACGGTCTCTCTTGAGATGACGAACAGGCGACGCGACATAGGTCTCATGAAGTCAATTGGGACCACGATGGTCGCCGTGTACGATCACTTCATGGCCCAGGGCGTCACACTCCTCCTTTGCGGTACTTTGATGGGTTTGGCAATAGGGGTCGGGCTATACTTGTGTGGGATGGCATGGTTGTCTTGGGCCCTGCCAGGATTGCAGGTGGAGTTCCAGTTCCCCCTCGTTCAGATGCTTGCCATTGTTGTACTGTTCCTCTTCATAGGTTACTTTGCTGTGCAAAAGCCTATCTATGACGCCGTGAACACATCTCCGATATCCTGTCTGAACCCGGATTTGGGACAGAGGGTGAGAAGTGTCGGGTACCTTGACACGTTTGGACTTGCTTTCAGAATCGCTTCTCGGTCTACAGGCAGGAAGATTGCAGGAAGGAGGCGGTCCCTCCTGTCACTCTCCCTCAGCATAGCGATTGCAGCCACGCTATGGATAGGCGGTGGTGTTGTGGAGACCACCACTGATGCATATCTGACTCGCTGCATGGGAACTAACATCGTGGCTGTAGGTGATGCGGATCTACTGGAGACATACTACAATGCCATGTCTTTGCTCAGCTCGCCTCTGAATGGTTCAATTGAGTTTGTCAGACCTGAGAACATGATCCCTGCATCTCTGGTGGAGGCCATCTCAGACCTCAATGGCGTTAATACCGTAGACCAGAGACTCATTGCCTATGAGGATGTGTTGGAAGCATCCGTTGTGATCTTCAATCCGACCACACAGGAGTACGAACGGTTGGGCAATGACCAGACTTTCAAGGCCCTTGTGGTGGGACTAGACTGGAAGAACACGGTCTCGGAGTGGTATTTTGAAGGTCCTGGTTCATCAGGACCCGGAGATGCATGGATTGGAGGCTACATGGCCAGTACTATGTTTGTGGACCCACTGGTTCAGCGGCTAGGAGTTCGGGGCATTCGGCTTAACATCACTGCCTATGCCTTCGACATATCCAACGGAGGAATGGTTGCACTCATGTCCCTAGCCAGAATGCAGTCTCTCTGGGGTGTCAACGAGTCAAACCTCTTGCTGGTCCAGCTCAACTCGTATGACTCTCAGACCATATCCCAAGTCGAGTCACTGGCGAGCAGCTACGGTCTCAGTGTCTTCCTTCAGCAAGAGGTCCTGGACAAGAATCTGAGCGTGGTCGCAAGCATATGGTATCTCCTTCAGCCTCTTCCTGTGATGGCCCTCGTGAGCGCCTTTCTCAGCCTTGTGAGCTACTTGCTTGTGTCCGTCTCGAGCAGGTTCCGGGACTACCTCATCATGAAGTCCATTGGAGCTTCTCCTCTCTTCATAATCAAGACCATGATTGCCGAGGGCGTTCACATGGTTCTGATTGCGGGCATCCCTGCTCTGCTCGGTGCCTTCTTCTTCAGTGTCTACGGACTCGTACCCGAGGCATCAGTCCCCTCGATAGTCTTCCTACCCACGATGTTCGTCACGATTCTTCTGGCGCTAGTCCTTGTCGTGGTGTTGGCATCTATACCAGTATATGGTGTGTTCGGCAGGCCGTCTGAGCTTCGTCTCTCAGAGTTCTCTGTGTGAGAGTCTTGCACAAAAACGGCTCACTGTCAGTCAGACGAAGTCCGGCAGACTCAGGGCGCTCTTAGGAGATGGCACCTTGCTCATTCAAAAGGTCACCTGAGGTCAGAACTACCTCCGTCCCAGTCCGTGTACATCTTCTCGAATCACCATCACACGCCAAGTGGACAAGACCGTCCAGCCTCCGAATGACTGCGAGTACTCGGCACACGGTTACAGGACGATGTGGTGTTCGGATTGGAGGCCTGTCAGAGTGGTTAGAACAGACTGAGGTCATGCTGTGCGCAGTCCAAGCCCATTCAGCGACTCTCTCCATGCCTGCCACTATGACGACAACGTATTTTAGCGCACCACGTTCAGCGCTCCTCAGAGGATGTGTGCATTCCTGTGAGCGAGATTGGACTTCGCTCTCAGGCGTCCTCTGTGTCGGAGTCATGATGAATAACAATGCCCGAAGAACAACAGCAAGAAGAAGAGTTCTCTATACACTGGATTCAAGATGTGCTTGACCAAGTCCTAGCGAGGGACGTGAAGGAGTATCTAATCTCCTCGGGGAAGAGCCCGAGTGGTAGTATCCACATAGGCTTCATGCGCGAACTGATCACATCCGACGTCATCAAGCGGAAGCTGCTGGATGCGGGCAAGAAGGCACGGACAATGTTTGTTGTGGATGACTATGACCCCGTCCGATCGTTTCCCCGCGGAGTAACACTATCACTTGACGAGTGGGCTGGGGTCCCATATTCGGACGTGCCTGATGAGTATGGTTGCTGCAAGAGTTATGGCGACCACTGGACCAATGAGCTGATTGACACATTTCCCCACTTCGGCGTCAATCCTGAGATCGTATGGACGTCGGAGTTGTATGAAAGCGGGAAGATGCTTTCTGAGGTGCGCACGTGTCTAAAGAACACAGAAGTCATTCGCTCCATAATGATTGAGTATGTCGCCCGTGACTTCGAAGAAGCTCAACATGCCCAGTACGTCGAGTCTATGAGTGAGTGGTATCCTGCCTCTGTAATCTGCCCCAAGTGTGGTCATATTCAGTCTGGGAAAAAGGGGTCTATATTGCCGAATCGAATCACACACTATGACAGCAAGACTGACAAGGTGACGTTTGAGTGTACACAATGCGGTCATGCTGACACGCAGCCGCTGAACAGGCTGAGGGTGAAGCTCACATGGCGTGTTGACTGGCCTGCAAAGTGGCATCTGTTCAAGGTCACATGTGAACCTGCTGGAAAGGACCACTCTGTGAAGGGTGGGTCTTACGACACCGGTCTTGAGGTCTCACGTAGGGTGTTCGGATGGGAAGGCCCTGTCAAAGTCCCGTTTGAATGGGTCCAGATTGGTGGGCGCGACATGGCGACATCTGAGGGCGTCGTCTACACGCCTCGTGCGTGGAGAGAAATCGCACCGGGAGAGATATACCGATTCTTGATGTTGCGGACGGACCTACAGCGTACCATCAACATCCAGCCCGAACGGATTCCTGACATGGTGGACCAGTACGACCGCTTCGAGAGGCTGTTCTATGGTCTGGATGCGTCTGACGACCCGTCCCGAAGCGAGATGGCTCGACTCCTGTTTCCACTGAGTGAAGTGCGTCCACTCGGCGGCTATATTCCCAAGCTGTCATTCAGGGCAGCAGTCCTCCACTCCCAGCTTGAGGGGATTCTTGGGCATGAGACAGTATTGACGAAGTGTGTAGATGTGATCAAGAAGCAGTACGGACTGCAGCAGGTGCCTCCTGAGGCAGTCGAACTTGCCCGTGTTCGTCTAATGCAGGCTCTGAGGTGGGTGCAGCAGCATGGCTCGGAAAGGGACCGCGTTGAAGTGCCGGAAACGGTCCCGAAGGAGATTCGAGCAACCCTCACAGATGCCGACAGGCTCTTCCTACGCAGCTTTGCCGATGCTCTCAGAGGACACCATGAGAGTGACGAGGCGATACAGGCGGAAGTGTTCGACAGGGCTAGAGCAACAGGGATCACTGAGAAGAGAGCCTTCCTGGTCCTGTACCGCGTTCTCATATCGAGCAAGTCGGGACCCAGACTTGGGCCGTTTATCAATGCCCTCGGCGTGGACTGGGTCGTCAAACGCATCACAAGTGTCCTCTAGCACGGGGCCTCTGCACAACTCTGTGCCATGAGTCTTCCCGAGGTTTCACGGGCTGGCGAAGACGATACACGGAACGGCTCTCGATGCCTGTGCTCGCAGGAGTCACGCGATATGATGGTTCCTCTTCACTCTGCGGAGATGACTCCTGCGACTGGTCGCTTCCGCACAACACCTTTATTAGAAACACAGAGCGGCCGCCCGCAGAATAGGGACGGGTGCAAGACTCAATGCTAGGCCGTTTTCGTGAGCGCTACCAGAGAGCTATGATGCCTGTTGGCCGACTGCTGGCCAAGACCGGCATTACGCCAAATGGCATAACCACACTCACACTGTTGGTGGCCCTGTTGGCCGCGTATCTCTTCTACTTGGGTGAGCTGCTCTTGGGGTTAGTCACCATGCTCGTGACCGTGTTCATGGATATGCTTGACGGAGCCGTGGCTCGTGCCGCAAATCTTGCATCCAAGTTCGGCGCCACCTACGACCACACTCTAGACCGCTATGCAGAGTATCTCTTTGTCCTGGGACTGATGATGGGGCCCGTCGGCAACGTGACCATCCCATGGTGGCCCTACACTATGGGTGACAGCTTCCTCCCTTGGTTCTGGGGCACATTTGCGCTGTTCGGTATGGTGATGGCCAGTTTCACAAGAGCCAAGGCCGAGTCTGTCGGTGGAATGAAGAGCTGTACCGTTGGCGTCGCAGAGCGACAGGAGAAGCTCATGCTCACATTTGCCGGGATACTGCTCCTTGCTCTGTCACCCTCCAATCTCTGGATGGACTTCCTTGCTCTCTTTCCAGGCGAGACGACGAGCCTCTTCGCCAGCCTACGCATCACGAACATTCTGACAGTCTGCATAGTGCTTGTCGGCATCCTGTCCCATATCACGGTCATCCAGAGACTAGCATACGCCAGAAAGATGATTCCACTGGCGCAGCAGGAAGAGAATCCCCATGTATGAGCTTGCAGTCCTTGGTAATCCGTTGATACGTTTGGAGGCACTGAAGAGAGGTGCTTCAGGCAGTCTTGCTGGACCCGCAATCTGCACCGCGCTGACGGCAGCCAGACTTGGTATAGAGAACCTCATCTCCATCATGTCTGTACCGAACGAGTTGAGGGAGGCGGTGTCCAAAGACCTTGACCGCCTAGGCATTCCGGAGTACCATATTATCGATAGTGGTCACATGGCCGGACCCGAGGTGACCCTTGACCTCGACGGATGTCCATCCGAATACATGGCTTCGCCTCACAGTCTGAGAATTCGAGATATACCCGAAGAGACTGTCCTGTCTAACTCCATTCTCCTATGTCCGTCCTTCCAAGAGGTCGACACGGAACTGGTGCAGTGGATTGCTGACACCTCCGATGCGCGGTTACTATGGCATCCACAGCTCTACCGTGTGACAGAGGATGGCGGTTTCAAGCCTAGTCTCACCACGACAAAGGCACGAAGCATCTGTGCTCTTGTTCATGTGGCCAGAATCAACCTTAGAGAGTCCGAGGCATTGTCACATGACAGGGACCCATTCATAGGTGCTGAGCTGCTGGTTCATTGGGGCGCAGACATCGGAATTGTCACGATGGCTGAGAAGGGTTGCATAGTCTACGATGGTTCCGACTTCTTGGTGGTACCTGCTTACCCCGTCAAGCGCGCAACCCAATGCGGAGCGGGCGACGTGTTCCTTGCTGCCTTCGCTCTTGCATTAGATAAGGACTATGACCTGCGCTATGCGTCGGCATACTCCAGTGCAGTGGCCAGTCTACGCCTCGAGAATCCGTCATACCCGCATCCGCTGCGTGAGGAGGACATCCAGCATCGCTTGCGCGTTCTGCTCCCAGACATAGAGATACGGTAGGACTGCCCGCTTCTCATGTCATGTCGAATACCCTTTCGAGTGTTTCCTCAAGGAAGTGCTTTGCCTCTTGCATTGCATGTCTGCCCGCCTCGGTGATCTCGTAATACTTGCGCGGCGAATCCGCAGCGGTCTGAGTGGCGATTAGTCCGTCCTTGATGAGCCTGTAGATGATTGCGTAGCCGCTCACCGTGGCTGGAGAGAATCCAAATGTTTCGGTCACCCTCTTCTTTATCTCATACCCATAGAGCGGCCCTTCCTGTAGCAGACGCAGTATGTATATCCATAGCATCTCCTTTGTCAGCTTGTTGACCAGTCTGCCTACTGCCTTTGGTTTCTGTTCCGAGTGACTCACTGTCCTCTTGCCACCATCTTCTCCATTGTTGCTATGACTGCGCCAACACAATGGCTACTCAGGTATCTCTCTCGTCCGAGAGAGACTCTCCTCAGGTCGAGTCGCTGGAATAAGCTTGTCGAGCTGGAGTCATATCCCTCATGGTCTCCTAAGATAAAACTGTTCTGTGAGGCTCGATTGTACCTCAGAGCGTCCTCAATTGGTGTGCCTTCTTCGTCCAGCACCCAGATTGTCGAGCCCGCAGTGCTAATCTCACGAAGCGTCTCCTCAGCACTCTTGTAGGACAACTCCACATACTGTGGAGGTCTGTCCAAGAGTGAGTCCTTTATGGTGCGGGCCCATGCAACCTCACCACGCGGAACTTGCTGTGGGCATCGGAATGACAGAGTCACCTTGTCAGAGAGCACCACATGGAACTGAAGCCTTTCTCTGGGCCAACAGACTGGTCCCCAGTCGAAACAAGCAGCAAGGCTTCTGCAGACAACATCTATTCTTCCGCCCGTGCCGGGAAGGTCATTCAGTCTGAACTCACCACTCGTGGGTGTCTTGGGCATAATGAGGACGAACTGCAACACACAGAATGACATCCGGAGCCCCCACTAAGACATGAGGTTCTCCGGCCTCTGAATGCAATGTTCTGCATGACTGTACATCTTGCACTAGAATCTGGGCTTGGGCTTGCGCTCAGAATCGCTTCTGATCTGAATCTTGCCCATTGAGACCGCACAGCTGATGCAATAATACTGGGTCACAGTCTTGGTCTGGATGTAGCTTCCCTGCTGCCGAAGCTCTCTTGCCAGCTGAGGGTCCACTGCGGAGGTCCTCTTGGTGAACTTCTTTGCTTTGTCCGAGGGTATGACTCGTCCACAGGCTGTGCACTGGACAGTGTCTGACTTGCCATGGCCGCCTTTGCTCCGTCCGCTAGACTTCCTTTTCTTTGCCATTTGTCCCACCTTGGGGCGTGAACACAAGGGGCACGTTCGGTGCTCGCTTAAAACCTTGCTCTTGGTACTAGGTGCAGATTCCCAGAGTGTCTCGCACTGCTTCAATTATCTCAAGGTTTGCTTGAACAAGACGTGAATTGACTCCTCTCCGGACTTGGTCCTGCAGCGTGGGCTGAGGATCTCCGGCCAGACCAGTCAGACTGGCCTGCACACACAGTCCCAGCACAGAGGGATTATAACCCCCCTCGAGCACCCAGAACGACCCCTTTGCTCCAACAGAGTCAACTATCTCTCGCACAACGGACCCGAGCCTCCAGAACGTCCTACTATCCACATCCATGTTCCCGACAGGGTCTGCATAGTGCGGGTCATAGCCCGCAGACACCGCTATGATGTCCGGCCTGAATTCGGTCATTATAGGCCTCACAATCCTGTCAATCGCTGCAGCATACGATTCATCCGGAGATGAGTCGAAGAGTGGGATGTTTATGTTTGTGCCCTCTGCTTCCTCATAGCCAACCTCGCAGTAGTGGCCTCTTCCGTAGTTCTCTTGGTCGTACTCATGTATAGAGATGTACTGCACACTCTTGTCCGCATAGAAGATGTCTGATGTACCATCTCCATGATGGTCATCAAAGTCGAGTATGGAGACCCGTCCGACTCCACGGGTCTTCATTGCATGTCGTACTGCTACTGCCACGTTGTTGAAGAAGCAGAGTCCCCCCGCAGAGGACTGGGAGGCATGATGACCCGGGGGTCGTACCAGTGCGAATGCATGTCTTGCCCTGCCACTGGTGACGGTGTCCGCAGCTCTCATCGCTCCGCCAACGGCACTCAGAGCCGAGTCTAACAGCTCGGGACTTGCGAGGGCTGCGTTTCCAATCTCGCCGCTGCCAAGCTCTGTCATGAGCCTCACGGAGTCCACCAGGTAGGGTGTGTGTACCATCAGTGCATCTCTGAGAGTGGCCTTCTCAGCTCTATGATGAATAACACGTTCGATGATTCCTGTGTTTCGCAGGTGTTCCTCTATGACTTGCACACGGAATGCGTTCTCGTACGCCTCCAAGTTGGGTCTGGGGTATGGGGAATAGTGAAGTGCAGGTTCCTTCGGTGTCACAAGCGCAATCTCATCCCACGCCATGGTCATCATGCTCCTCCAGCTCTGGTTTCAGACTTGTCGCTCTCTCCATTGTCGAACAGCCGCTCTATCCGCATGACATATCGATACAGGGTGTTCAAGACCCGTGCTGTGACAACGCTTCGGTCCTCAACTGGAACAAGCCCGTCGACAGGCGAATGCTTCATGAAGCTCCGAGCCATGTCCTCGGCCCTTGTCCACACCCTGTCTGTTCGTGTCCAGACGTAGCCGTCCTTCTCAAAAGTCATCTGATGCTCACTCCTGAACTTCTCCACAGCCTCTTTCAAGATGACGGGAGGTCCCCTGCGCACAAACGAGCTCTCAATGACTGGTCGTTCCACAAGAAGACCAACTGCATATCTGTCACCCTCAAAGTACATCTCTGAGAGTACTCGCCCAAATCGCCTCTCACCGCTTGACTCCGAGATCATTTCGTGTGTGAGTCTCTGCATTACGCTCCATAGCTTGTCACGCAGTACTGTATAGTGTGCAGAGCCATCAGACCGGAACTCCAGCGCGAATGAGTGGTTTCGAATAGAGTCGGGAAGAGGGTCCATGGGAATGGGCCGTTCTAGGAGCATCTCAACAACCTGATTGTCATTTCCAGTCCTCAACGTGTGCAGCAGCTGAGACATCTGATGAATCACCCAGTTGCAGCTTCTCGGGGTGAAGCTAGAAGCAACATTCCTTGACGTGTCTGTCGGATCCATTATGTAGACATAGTCATCCTGAAGACCCTTGGTCTCTCTCAGTTCCTTCTGGGTTCTGCCATCCGGATCCTGCGGGTTCTCCCGAAGACTCAACAGTCTCTGTGATGCTCCTTCAAGGCCTCCGCCGAATAGGACGAGCAGTTCAAGCGAGTATCCGGTGAACCCCATCCTCCCAACTGCGCACTTGTCGCCGTATGCGTGACATGCTCGGACGAACGACTTGAGAATGCGTACGTCCTCCCTCAGTCTTGGATTCAATCTGCTGCTCACATAGCGTGTGTGGTGAACGGTTCTGTCGACTGCGGTTATGGGTCCCCTCTCCTTTATGTCTGAAGCTGACAGGTTGAAGCAGGGCAGAATGTCAACTTCGAGTCCGCTGTGCGCAAGCGAGAGGTATGGGTGCTGGGAATAGGTCTTCTGGATGTTTTCAGCGCTGACCAAGCGTGCTGCCGGGATGAACCAGTCGTTGACTATGTCTTCCATTGTCTGTCTCAATGCAGCTTCTCTCTCGCGCATTGGCAGTCCGAGTGTGTGCTCGTAATCCTCAGGAATGAGCCCAACGAAGAGGTCGATGTCCGATGCTCCCCTCAGTTGTGTCTGCTTCTTCCCTGTAGACCCCTCTGGTTCAATGAATGCGTATGACCTGCCAATCTGCTCTGCTCTGTCTCTCAGAGCATCGGAGACACTCCTAATGATTGACTGCTGAAGCATGACCTCTTTCTGTAGGGGTGTGACCACCGAGAGGACTGATTCTCTCACAGCTTTGCTCAGGAGCCCGTCCAATGTTCAGACCTTGTGTTCAGCTACACCCGTCGTGGCTAAGAAGCTTGGCCCATGCGTCATGACACCTCACATCTTTATACGATGCTCCTCCAGCCGCATCAGTACCGACTGAGGGACGCAAGACATTGACAACGATTCTGCCCATCGCGATATCGATTCTCCGTTATGGAAAGGACTACCTGTTCATCAGGCGCGAGAAGCCTCCCTACGAGGGCTTGTGGAGTCTGGTCGGCGGAAAGATCTCTGAGGGGGAACATATACGCAGTGCCGCGATACGGGAGGTCATGGAAGAGACCGGCGCTCAGAAAGTTGACAATTACGACTACCGAGGAGTGGTTTCTGAGCGACTTGTCGACGCGAATGGACGCCTAATGGCGCATTTCCTGATATTCGTGTCTTATGCCGAGATTGACCGATGCGATGTCAGAAGCAGCGAGGGCGCACTCGGTCTGTTCTCCGAAGACCTCGTGTTGTCGCAAGACAAGGCTTTTCTTCCATCCGACTGGTTCATGTTCAGAGAGCTTCGAAGACCGAGAAGTGAACTCGGAATGTATGAGGCGGAGCTGGCCCGAACCGATTCGCAGTACTCTTTAATCTACTTCAGGGAAGCGGGACGTTGAAGACTGGCGATATTGAAGTGACACCACTGGCCTCTGAGAGCATCGGAGTCAGGTCTATGTGTACCTTGGTCAAGACTCCAGACATAGTCGTGCTCCTAGACCCCTCGGCTGCTCTGGCTATGCGCTTCCAGCTGGAGCCTCATCCAAGCGAGTACCGTGAGCTTATGCGACGCCTCGAGCGCATATTCGTTGCGGCGCGAAGTGCCGATGTGATCTCCATCTCGCACTATCACCATGACCATGTCCGACCGGGTTTCACAGACTTCAGGTACCTGTTCAGTTCGAAGGAGGAACTGCTCCGTATGGTTGAGGGAAAGACCGTGTTGGCCAAAGACAACCGAGAACACATCAACCCGTCACAGAGGCGAAGGGGCTTCTATTTTGAAAGGGATGTAGCAGAGACTGCCGAGTCTGTCCACTGGGCAGACAATCAGGAGTTCCACTATGGAGGGACCTCTGTGAAGTACTCTCCCCCACTGCCTCATGGTCGGGATGGCAGTCCGCTGGGTTTTGTTCTGGCCACCATCATCACGCATGGTGACAATACGGTCTTGTTCGCGCCCGACGTTCAGGGGCCCGCCAGCCGCACAACTCTGGAGTACCTCAAGTCCATCCCTGCCGATGTTGCCATAGTTGGTGGTCCTCCGTTGTATCTGGATACATTCACTCCAGATGAACGGCGCCAAGCACAGGAGTCGCTTCTGCAACTCTCCAAAGCCTTTCCCGTCCTAGTCGTGGACCATCATCTCGCGCGCATAGCTACATACAATGAGTGGTTGTCACCCGTCGTGGATACCGGCCACTCCGTAGACCATGAGGTCCTCACCATGGCTGAGCTTGCTGGTGAGCCGAGAAGGTTTCTGGAGGCTGCCAGACGTCAGAACTACGACACGGACCCACCGAGCCAGGAGTTTGTCGAGTGGGCTTCATCATCTGACGAGTTCAAGTCTGCAAACAAGCCCCCGGGAGTGTGACTGTGGTCAATATGGGCGCGAGGACATGCGCGACACCTTTTTTGGCGAATGAACTGAGACTGTCCCATGATGGAATTGACCGACAGTACGCTAGACGGAGTGGGCACAGACACAACCAAGTACCTTATTGGAGATATGGGAGTTGAGATTCTCTGTCTAGTGGATCAGGGCTGCACCGACGACAATGACCTTGTTCGACTGGGCGGCCTCTCGATGAGCTGTCTGGAAGTCAAGATCCCCTTGCTCACCACACTGGGTCTACTGATTGTGGGAGCGGAAGGATACAGACTGACTCCGGCCGGACAGGCCTTCTTGGAGGGTATGCTCGGTTGGGCGTCCTAAAGGAACTGACCGAGGGGTTGGTATCTCTAGTCAGAGGATGTAGTATTGACCTCAAGCATCTCGGGTCGACCGTGGGTCTTACTGATGGCTCACCAGTCCTTATTGTTGCCACCAAGAGCGGCTTTCTCCGCGTGATTCCTGTTGCCAGTAGACATATCGCGCAGATTCGTATTGCCTTCACCCTAAGCAGGTTTCGACACTCCGCGCATTCGCTTCTATCATTGATACGAGGCCGTGAGATGCAGATGGTGCATTCGACTGGTTTCTGTCCAATGCATGACCGATGCATTTGGGAGGGGTATTTCTTGGCTGGCGAGAGAGACAAGATTGAAGAGCTATGTGCATTGGTGCGCAAGATGGACGACGTACTCGGTGTTGAAGTGACGTATCTCTCAGCGTGACGAGGAGGCCGCAGGCTTTGGAAGGCAACAAGACCCGGGAAATCATCAGTAGGTTCAGGCGAGCCAACTCCGAAGCTGACGAGTGCCTCCAAAGCGAGGAGTACCAGCAGGCCATGGCACTCTATTACGACGCAAGTCAGTCCGCAGATGAGATGTGCGAGAGGTTCCTCACTCTCCTCATTCGTACTGCGCCCAGTACTGCACATCGTACACTGATTGTAGAAGTCCTAGCATGGCGTCTCCGCTACTATATGACTCAGTATGACTACCATCTGGCCGTCGCACAGACTCTGTCGGGGCTGCCTAGAGATGAGTGGATTGCCCGACTTGAAACAATACTTGTGCTCTCCCAGACCTTGGTCACGAAGCTTCTGCCAGTCCTTCGTGAAGTAGATGACGTTGCGATAAAGATGAGAATCCAAGAGGCTCTGCGTGACTGGGTATCGGGTATCCGTCGTCTTGTTACAAATCTGAGGAGTTGGGGGTTGGCGAGCGCTCAGGCATCAGGAGTGCTCGAATGGGCGTTAGACAACAATCTTGACGCTGTCATCATTGATAGCCGCTAACATGTCAGGTCTTCTTCGCAGTCGCATCCACAAGCGAAACTGCCACTTCAGTGTCTGCAATCTGATATTGACTGTCGATGTAGCAGACCAGAAAATGGTCATTGTGACGAATGACTATGGGAATCGGAAAACGCTTCACTTCCTTCAGGGCTTCTAGTGGCGCCTTCCAGTAAATGGTTTCCTTGCATACAGGACACTGCAGCCATTTCAGCCCTTCAGACATCGATACCACCTATCAGTTCAGGAGCGGGCGAAGACGGGCGTAACCAAAACATGCCTATAACGTTTTCTTCATCAGATTCGCGAGTGTCAACATGGGCATCTGTGCCATTGTTCGAACTCCTCATGGCGCCAATTAGGCGGTTCGGTCGATTCGCGCGTTCATCAACGCCCTCTCAGATTTGGTCCCTCCTCGATGGCCAGATCCCTCCTCGGCGTCCTTGCGACTGGCCTACTGCGACTTACACGAAGACCAGTCTAGGTCAGGCGAACCGGGGAACCGGACATGGGCAAATTGAAGAGAACCTGAGATGACCTCCGTGCAGTCGAGTACTCTCCAGCATTACAGCAGCTGGTTACGAGATGCCTCTCTAAAGTCATTGTCTGCTTATTCATCAATGTCCGTGTCCCATGCGCCGGGGTCCTCAATGTCTCTGCTCAGGATTGGTCTTCTTCTTCGTGCCAAGTCTGAAACATCCATTCTGTCACTGTCGACAACGAGCTCTTTCGACTCCTCGTCGAGATAAGCTGGGATTATGCCCTCATCAATCCCACGTTTCACAAGACCCTCAACACGATGTGGCTCTAGGCCTGTGCTCTCAGACAGACTGGCTATACTGACAGCGACTTCGGACTCCAGAGAGGTCCTCACGAAGTCTGCAAAGAGCAATACAAACTGGCGTTTCACCCTCGATACACCCTCTCTTGTCATCACTCGGACGAGAGCTGCATCGATGTACTTCTCGGCATCACCGAACTGATACTCACTGAGCATCAGAGCAAGATTGATCAGCTCCTTGGCCTGCCCATGTGTCGTTTCTGCGGCTGCATGTATGAGCTGGCGTGCGAGTTCGAGGTCTCCTCCCATTATGGAGCTGAATGCACCGTCCACGAACCTCTTAGGATTCTTCTCGTGCTCTGCCGCAAGTATGAACGCCTCTGAGGCGATTTGGCAGTCAATCTCGTACTTCTGATGCTGTCCCTCTAGTATCCAGAAGTACGCCGCCTCCATCATCGCCTCCCCTGCGGGACCGTAACTGTGGCAGAGCATACCGTGTTCATAGGCACGCTCATAGGACGTTGCTGCCTTGGCGTACTGCTCCCATCGCCTCCAACACTCGGCAGCTTGAATGAACAGCTCCACCGCCTCAGTGTTGCAGCCCAGCTTGGCCATGTCGTCGGCCATGCTGTCAAGCGTATCACAGTCGGAGGACGGCATAGGTAAGACACTCCCATGTTGACTGCTTGCTTCCTAGCCAGATTTAGGTGTCGATGTGATCCACTGTGTCTATTTGTCCGAGACTATTGCTCCGTCCTTCATCCGGAGTACTCTCCTGGCGTACTTCACCAGCTCTTCGTTATGTGTTACGAGGACCACCGTCATGTTCTTCTCCTTGGCCACTTTGGAGATGAAGCGCATGACAGTCTCTCCGGTCTTACTGTCTAGGTTGCCGGTGGGCTCGTCGCAGAACAGGATTGGAGGGTTGTTGACCAGAGCACGGGCTATGGCAATACGCTGTTGTTCTCCTCCTGACATCTGACGTGGGAAGTGATCCTTTCGTTCGAGCATGTCCACCTCGCGAAGAACCTCAAGGGCCATCGCCTCCTGCTTTTCTCTCTTGAGCTCGTCACTGGGCCACAACACGGCCTCAACATTTTCCTGAGCGGTAAGGTCCTCTAAGAGGAGGAACGCTTGAAACACGAAGCCGATCTTCAGTGCTCTGAGTTTGGGCATATCGCGTTCGCTAATGAGCGTCACATCAACACCATCAAGCAATACCCTCCCGGAAGTGGGAGCTTCCAGACCTGACATGACATGGAGGAGGGTGGACTTTCCACAGCCACTGGGCCCCACTACGGCAATAAACTCGCCACGGTCTATCTCGAGGCTGATGTTCTTAAGCGCTGCAACTGTCTTCTTGCCCCGACCGTATTCCTTGTTTACATCTTGGACTGAGATTATTGAGTTTGCCATGCTTCTATTCCTCCCTCAGCGCTCTCATCGGTGGAATCCTCATCGCTCTGGCTTGTGCGAGAGCAAGGCCTGGAATCTGTAGGATTACTATGTAGAACAGTGTCAGAATCATTGGGCTGAATCCCACGACTATCAGGTCTCTAATGTTCCCCAGTAACTCTATCTGACCTACGTAGGATATGAGTCCTAGAACCTCGACACTGACTTGAAAGACGAGCAGGAACGAAGTCAAGGCCACGATTATCACTTCTCCAACCAAGAGAAGAAGGATCTCATCGTTCGCCCACGATACACACTTCAGGATTGCTATGTCTCTTCTTCTGAACTGAGCTATCAGAATGGCGTAGACCGTGGCCACGATGAGCGCCATACCCAGCAGCGGCAGCTCGAAACCTGGTGGTCCTCCCTGCTGCAGGCCTCTTCCAACAACTATGTACAGTACTGCATAGATTATAATGAATGCAGTGACTCTCTTCTTGGCGCGGAATGCGAGCCGAAAGCTCTTGAATAGTATTCTTATGTTCAAGAGGATGACCTCCCACTTAGCGTGTAGTGGCTGCAGGTTGTCAACGCCCCAGCCTAATGTACATTGCGCCTGCTAATACCGGCTCAGTTCCCTTCATCCAGTTCGGAGAGGGCTGTTGGAGGCACTCCATCCACCCACAGCTCCTTCATCAATAGGTCCCTAATGGCAACCCTGATTGCTTCGCTCCGCGATGGATACATGCCTTTCTTTACGAGCTTGTCTACGCCATCGACGTATATGTCGCTCATCTTGACCGTGATAAGCCGCATCTTGCTCACATCTGACCAGTCTGCAACACGCCGGCTTGGTATAAGAACAGTATGCCTCTGTCACCAATGAAAGTACTTGTCATTGTACATCTGCAAATCATTCAACGGACTGTGAGCGAGGACAGCAGTCGGTGGAGCCAACCGACTCGGGTGACATCTTCGCCTCACTCCATTGGAGAAAGCTCTAAATGCTAAGGGACAAGAAACAGCGTTGAAGACCAAGCGGTATAGATGTGACTGTGACTCTTGGCCCCTTCTAAGCACTTGGTATAGTAGAAAGAGAGGCTTTCGGTTGACAGACACTTTCGATTACATGAGGAAGGTGTGCATGATTGGTGCGGGGGGTAGTGGGAAGACCGCCCTTGTCAACCGATTCCTGACGCAGAAGTTCTCAGAGCAGTACATTGTCACGATTGGTTCTCAGTTTGCTGTGAAGACCGTGACCACCCAAGACGCGAAGGGTGCCGATGTTGTCGTCAAATTACTAGTCTGGGACTTGGCCGGACAGGAACGGTTCGACTTCATCAGGACAAGCTACTACAGAGGCTCGAAGGGTGCCCTCCTTGTCTACGATGTGACGCGCAAGAGCACATGGGTTGAGCTACCCAAGTGGATCCAGGAGACTGACACTGCGCTGGGCCAGAGAATCCCCATAATCCTTCTGGCTAACAAAGTTGACCTTGTGGAAGAGCGAGTGATTACGACAGAGATGGGCCAAGACTTCGTCACGGAGAACAGACTGGCAGGGTATCTCGAGACGAGTGCTCTCACAGGGCAGAATGTCGAGAAGGCCTTCCACCTTTTGGCGAAGGCGAGCATTAACGGCTAGTAGAAATCCACAGTGGGATTCGATTGCCTGTACCAGCTAGAGGATATATAGGACTGGTGCTCGCGTAGATGCGTAACACATAGTGAGTTGAGCATCTTGACACCCACAAGACTTGACCTGAAACTGCTTGAAACGCTGTGCAATGCCTTTGGGCCGAGCGGATTCGAACACGAGGTGCAGAGGATAGTACGAGACTACGGATCAAAGTACGCGGAAGAGGTGCTTCATGACCGAATGGGCTCGCTGGTGTTCAGGCGGGGAAAGACTGGACCGAAAGTCATGCTTGCCGGTCATGTCGACGAGATTGGCTTTGTCATAACCGAGATTGACAAGAACGGCTTCTTGAAGTTCCATCAGCTTGGAGGATGGTGGGACCAGACGCTACTGGCGCAGGAGGTGGTAATTGCCCCGTCTGAAGGAAAGGAGAAGGTCATAGGCATCATTGGTGCTCCCCCACCCCATGTTCTCTCGGTTGAAGACCGCGCCAAGGTGATGACCAAGGAGCGTATGTACTTTGACATCGGGTGCAGCTCTGCCGACGAGGTGAAAGAGCTCGGCATTCGAGTCGGAGACCCTGCCGTTCCATACTCCTTCTTCCGGACCATGAAGCGCATCAAGAAAGAGAAGGACGGGGACGACAAGGATGCGAAGGAGACGACCAGGGAAGCGCATCTCGCAGTGTCAAAGGCCTTCGATGACCGAATAGGTGTGTTCATTGGTCTGGAAGTCTTGAAACGGTTGTCGGAAGACAAGGTGGGTCACCAGAACAGCGTCTACTTTGTGTCCACCACACAGGAGGAAGTGGGACTGAGAGGTGCTCAGACTGCGGCTCAGATGATCATGCCCGACATAGGCTTCTCCCTCGATGTGGACATATCCGGTGATGTGCCCAGTGCGGAAGGTCTTGTGCAGAAGATGGGCAAAGGAGTCTCTGTGTCTGCCGGCGACGGATCGATGATTCCGAATCCGCGGCTGAGGAAGTTCGTCCTGAAGGTCGCAGAGGAGATGAAGATCAAGCACCAACCTGCGTTCCTTAAGGCTGGGGGCACAGATGCTGGTGCAATCCATGTGACAGGAAGCGGTGTCCCATCGCTGTTCATAGGCATCCCCACACGACACATCCACTCTCATCACGCGATGTTGGACCTTGACGATGTGGAGAACGCTGTTCAGCTCTTGGTGGAAGTCATCAAGCGACTTGACGAGAAGACCGTGAAGAGCTTTACCGAGCTCTAGTGTGAATGAAAGCATGGAGGTCCGGGCTCAACAATCCGCCGGGCCTCCGTGCACTCTGCTGGTGGGGATGTACTACCTCTCTCTATTTCCCTCGATGAACTCGTCAACACGTTTTCTTGCTTCGAAGTCGTCGATCTGATACCTCGGATGCTTGAACGAGTACGAGCATATGCTTGACAGTTCCCCGCCAATGCCACGGTCCAGCGCTATCTTGACCGCACGCGCAACATCGATGATGACTCCTCCACTGTTCGGCGAGTCCTGAACAGAGAGCTTGAGCGTAAGGTCAAGTGGGAGGTCACCAAAGGCCCTAGACCGCATTGTGATGTAGCACACCTTGTTGTCACCCAGAAACGGCACATAGTCGCTGGGGCCTATCTTGGTCGGAAGCTCATACGGAACGCAGCTAGTTACTGCCTCTGTCTTGCTAATCCTCTTCGACTTTAGGCGGCTCTCTACCTGCATATTCTCGAAGTCGGTGTTTCCACCTATGTTGAGTTGGTACGTGTTCTCGATGATTAGGCCTCTTTGATGGTAGAGCTGAGTGAGCACTCTGTGCAGAATTGTGGCTCCAAGTTGGCTCTTGATGTCGTCGCCGGCACAGGGTATGCCGCGTCTCTCGAACTCCTTGGCGAGAGGACTGCTCGGGTCCGAAACAATGAACTCCGGAATCGCGTTGATGTACCCTACGCCGGCTTCCAGAGCGGCCTTGGCATATATCCGAGACCCTTCCGCACTTCCCACCGGCAGGTAGCTGATGAGCATGTCTGCGTCTGCCTTCTTTAGCTCATCCGCGACATCCACCGGTTTCATTTCCTTCTCATCGTACGTGTAGAAGGACTCCCTCATGTGAGGCGCCACCCCGTCGGAGATTGGCCCCGGAAGGACCTTCACACCTGTCTTGGGCACATCTGGTGCAAACACAGCACAGCAGTTTGGCTTGGCCCAGATGGCATCTGCAATGTCAAGGCCAATCTTGTTCTTGTTGACCTCAAAAGCTGCAACGAACCTGAGGTCCTTAGGGAAATAGCCTCCGAAGTCCACATGCATCAGCCCGGGGACTTCTTCGTTTCTCTTTGCATGTCTGTAGTAGTGAGCACCCTGGATGAGTGCGGAGGCACAGTTGCCGAGTCCTGCTATGGCAATTCGTATTTCTCCCACTAGGCTCAGACCTTCTTCGAAGTATTCTCTGGTCATAGAATAGTGAGCATATTTAACCCTATCGAGCTGACCGAGGAGAGTCGCAGCTCAGCAGGTCTCTATCGTACTACTGGCCCGTGTGTGAAGATGTGCTATGTGTGGAGTGCTCTGCTGCCGGCCCCATCTGTGGAAGTAGTCCAAGTCAGCGTGTGGATCTGGCCCGTTTCACTGAAGTCCTTCAGTGGGCCGGTTTCTCTGAGTCACCGGTCATCTCTGAATAGTGTCATGGCCGCAGCCATGGAGACCTCTCTTGCGACATTTGGGTCATCTGATGTGCCAATGACCACTGCATCACCATCTTCCGGTTTGAGACTGTCCAGGAGCAGCAGGGTCTGCCTCTCATACACTCTCAGGACCTGGAAGTCATCGGGAGGCATCACCAGGAGTCCATTCCTGTATACCAATGTGGTGGCACCTGCCGAATCGAGGCCTCCGTGGACTATTGCCTCGTCTCTCTGTCTTATCCCGTTTGTGACGTGTTTGGCTCGCCCTCTCACCAGATTCGCATACGCCTTCTTGTAGAGCACGAGGCCTCTGAGGTCTAGGAACAGCCCCATTGGGATGTCGGCTGTTATGGCCTTGAACAGCGCCAGTCCCTTCTGTGTGAGTCTCTGTCCTTGCTTGCCATCAGCTTCTGTGAACCCCTCTTCAGTGAGTCGCTTGATGAGCGTCCTGACACTGCCCTCGCCAATGGACATGTTCTCACACATCTCATATCTTCCGAGAGGCTGTTCGCGCCCTATCATAACAAGCGCAACAGCCACATGATATGGCCTAAACACAGGGGGGACTCTACCATCTGCTGGCTCTGCAAGACGAGTCATTGTGCGCAACCATGACAAGTGCTCTAACTCTCCGCATGCGCTTCCTGCGAGTCGCTTAATTGCTCTTCCGCTCTCAAATCGCTTTCACTCAGGTCTGAGGGGCCGCCTGTCTTCAGAACCTGAGTGATGGCACCGTGGAGTGGCGGTGTGACAAGAGGGAATAGAACTGCATTCGAGACCACATGCATCAGCATGAACGGGATGCCTGTGACAAGCACAGCCCCAATCGGGATGCCCGTAGTCCATGACCAGGCGATGTTTGTGACCAAGTCAAAGTAGAATGTACCCAGCGCACCTGCGAGTGTCAGAACTACCAGATGCGCACGGTTGTTCCGTTTCCAGAGTCTAGATCCCATATACGCGCCAAGTGCAACGATGAGTATCCAGCCGCAGACTTGGCCAAGCCAGATCTGCGGTACAAAGGCTCCCCATGGGTTGAACCAGCTATAGACAATCGACATCAGTATGACACATGTGAGCGCAGTTGAGAATCCAAAGACTGAGGCAGTCACAAAGAGCACTGTTGTGCCCAGTTCGACGTTCGGTATTGCCACAAGCGCATAGTTGCCAACGAGCGCGAGAGCACTCATGATGGCAATCATCGAGAGATGTTCGCTAGAGCGAAGCCGAACGTATGCGGATGATGCGCCCACTAGCCGCCACCCCACGCTCTTCTCACGGACCTCTATCTTCTTCTCGTCCAGATGATAACGACTGCCAGTATGGCTGCGACTGTTACTCCTGCCACGATAGGAAGCAGTAATCCTCCGGCGTAGGTCACCGACTGCAACTCAATTGTCAGGTTGTAGTCTTGACCGAAGCTGTAGAACGTGCTCCCTTCTACCAATATGCCTGTCACAGTGTCATAGGCCAGTCGGGTCTTCTGAGCCTTTCCGAAGGCGGGGGCGTCTTGTTCGTATTCCAAGACCATGCATAGGTAGGCGTGACCTGTCGCAGTCACTTCCTTGAATGACGACTGAACTGTGCCATTCATGTAGTTGCCTGCAACCCTACTGGCGGCCTGATAGGCTGTCTGGTTGAGAAGCGCAAAGCTCTCATTTCCAACAGGGACAACGAGTCCCGGCAGCCATGGGGTGAGCCCCCATATGCTTAGAGTCAAGTCCTTCGCAATGTCAGTGTCCTTTCCCTTCCAAGTCGCATTTCCAAGGGTGAGTGTCCCATTGACATCCTCGCCAATCTCGGTCACCTGAAAGACCATCATGCTGTTCTTCGCAGCGAGCCACTTTCCCGACCCCGAAAAGAACAGTTCAAACGGCACGTCAGGAGCCTCCAGGACAGTCCACGAGATGACGGGTGTGCCAAAGGGGCCCGGTTGCAACACGCCACTGTACTGCATACCTGCGGCTACTGCCGTAGCAGGTTGGAACATCATGAGTATCATTAGGCATAGTAGTGTCTTGTTCATGTGTGCGGTCCTCTCCTCAGGTTGACGCGGCCGACTACTAGTACCAGCGCGAATGAGACTGCAACTAGGGCTGTGAGTAGCAATAGAAGCGGCTCAGGGGCTTCCGTGTTCTCGGTAGAAAACGCCGAAGCAGTCAACTTCCAGACGACATGATCTCCATCACTGATCCTGTGCTTGTTGGCTGCCACGGTGCCGAAGACCCCGTTCACCCAGTACTGCCACCAGCGACCTTCCACTGGCATGTTGGTTACGCCCGCAATGGATGTCACGAAAGCCAAGTCTCCGGTCCATGAAACGGTCACTTCGACAGCACTCTGTGTCAGGTTAAGAACGTCTGTGCCCTCCAAGTCGCTGAATGATATGACCGTTCCATTTCCGAAGTCTAGACCGAGTGTGACACCGACGGCTGCTGGGGTTGTGGCGTCAGCATGAGCGCTCACGGCAGGAATGTGCATTGTCACAGCTACCAGAGCCATGCAGGCAACCAGTGCCAATCGTCGCAGTGTAGTCACCACCTTCTAGGATAGGTTGACCTACGAGATGCTGAGCTTCATTTAAGCATTACTGACGAGCGGTTGTCTTGAGAATGAGATGGTTTTTAGGGGGTCTGTCTGTGTGAGTCCATGCCGCAGTTCATGTGGAATGGCCAAAGATGAAAGGAGCTTGACACTGCCTTGGATGAAGGAATAGGCCCGCCCACGCACAAGTCAAGACACAGAGGCCATCTGTTCGTTCTCGAGGGGATTGACGGAGCAGGCAAGACCGTAGTCTGCGAGTCCGTACTCCGAATACTCTTGGAGGACGGTACTGACGCTGTGCGACTTAGGGAACCCACAAAGGAGAGCAGGTGGGGGAAGGAGATCTGGGAGCGTTCGAGAGCTGGAACGCTATCCCCCTCCGAGGAGCTAGATCTGTTCATGTTGGACCGCAGATGGAACGTGGAGAACAGGATTCGGCCAGCACTGGAGTCGGGCAAAGTGGTTGTGATGGACCGGTACTTCTTTGCCACAGGCGCATATCAGAGCACCAGTACGGGAATTGACTGGAGGGAAATCCTGCGAAGGAATCGTGAAGAGGTGGGAGCTCCTGAACCAGACTTGGTGTTCTTGCTTGACCTCCCTGTCGACGAAGCACTCCGCAGGGTCGGCTTTAGGACCAGTGAACCTAACAGGCAGTTTGAGAGGATGGAGCGACTTGTGCGAGTCAGACAGAACTACCTTGAGATGGCTCGGGAAGACTCTGCCAATTACGTAGTTGTCGATGCAACACAGTCAGTGGATCAGGTCATACATGATGTGTACTGTAGAATCTATGATTGGTTGCGAGGCCAGACATGAGTGGACTGGTATACGCCAGAACAACGACCCCGTGAGATGCAGACTGATACCACTTGTGAGCTCTGTCAATGTCGACTAATATGTGGAGTTCTCAAATGTGCTGCAAGAGTCTGCAAAACCTACCAAGCTGAGAAAGACGCAGAGCAGCCTTTTGGCGAACGATTTTTGCAGAAGCTTTTTTAATCCGGTAACCCGACCCGTTCATGGTACAGCAAATCTCGTCATATCTCGACCTTTCAGGGAGACCGCAATAATGCCCGTGGCGATGCTGCTCATAGACTGGGACTCGAAAATAGGCGCTGTGCTCAAGGCAAAAGTTCCTGCAGACTTTGCTGACTACTATCGGGAGGACCTAAACACAGAGATCATGCGTATCTTCACATCCCATGCCATGGGTGATGCGACAGCTGGTTTTGCATCTCTGAGTGTTAGAATTGGTGGAGAAGAGTACAACGTCGCGTCATACTACACAGGTGTAGTGAGAGAAGAGGAGCAGTACTGTGTCTCGCTTCTCCTGACCTCCAATGAGGACCCAAAGACGTACGAGGCCGCTCTGACATCGATAGTCTCTCCACTAACGAACTCAGTGACGTCGCTCACCGATGTCGAGCTTCAGTCAGAGCTTGAGAACACCTATCGACGCATCATACGGTTGGCTGGAATGACCGATGAGAGCAGGCTCGCTCGGTTGTTCTCCGATGAGGTGGCTCGCGCAGTATTTCCCAAGCTCTGGCGTGGCGGCATATCCAAAGAAGACCTCGAGGAATGGCTCAAGATGGTTACCGGTCTTCCGAGCGTAAGCGTTGACTCGGTAATTGCTCCCTTCGAAGAACTCGGTCTGGTGAAGACCGAGTGGGTTGATGAGATTGGCCGCACCTGTGTGTTCATGATAAAGGACCTAGAAGTGTTTCGTGCTCCACCCTTGGTTGCCATGGAAGCCGCCTCGTCGATTCTTGACCCTGAACTGGCCGCCGAGTACAAGGCAGAGGTGATGGAGTTCCTGACCGAGTGGCAGAAGACCCCTGAGGACACTGTGTCCGTCGCTCAGGTTCTTGCTGACCCGGACTGCTATGATGTGCTGAGCGAGCTCAGGATGCGACCAGTGAACATCGCGGAGCTTGAAGCAAGTCTTGGGATTCCCGCCAAGGAGATGCGGACTGCCATTCAGACACTGAAGAAGTACAGGATAGTTTCCGAGAAACGCCGCAAGGGTCCTTCTGGTGACTATGACAAGTGGCTCTTCCTTCTCAACGACATAAGGGTCAGGTTGTTCTTCCCCGAGTACTTCCTCCAGACTCTTGTTGCAGAGCTTGAAAAGGCACCCGACGACTCCCGACAGATGGAGATGGTGCACCATCATCTTCGGCTGCTCCGTGACAACTTTCCACGTTAGTCCGTCCGTGTTTCTGCATGTGAGCTGTGACTAGGAAGGTTCATATGCCCTCCAGTTGCGCATTTGCATTGAGGATCTGATTTGTTCAGGTCCGAGCTCTACACTGGGAAGCGCCTTTCCCGTCTGAAACTCGCATTCACAAGATTGGTCCCAAGTCTGAGTTTCTAGCATTGGTCCCTCTGCAAGACTTGTCTTGCAGGTATTCGCACATACCGATTTCTAGCGCAACCTGGTGGAGAGCTGGTCCACATGACCTGACGGATGCGGAATCCGCCTCGTGCGGGTTTCGCCTCCCCCCTGTCGTTCGGTCATCTTGTAAACTCCATCGGAAGTATGTACATGAAGGTTTAATTTGCATCCTATCGGAGTAGACACTTGAAGCATGAGTGAGTCCCAATGATTCATAACACGTTCCTCATACGCGTTTCCACACTAAAGATCCTTGCAAACTCCAGCTATTGGCCTGTCAAGGTGAATCAGAAGGACATCAAGGAGTTTGTCACGACAAGTACTGAACTGAGGGCCGCAGATGTCAGTCTGAGAGATCTTCCGTTGATTGTGGGTGACAACAAGTTCGGTGGGAAGGAGATAGTAAAAGACCTCCTTCTGGTGTTCGCTTGCGACCGCAATGAGGATGATCACAGCCTCCAAGACCGATTGACGCAGGCTTCAAAGATTCTGAAGAAGCGAATTGCCGAGGTCGGACTCGATTCTGTCATTACAGATTATGCGCGGTTGATTGAGGAATCGGTCACAACGCGACTGAAGATTGCTCTCGTTGGGGAAGGTGGTGTGGGTAAGACCACTGCTCTTCATCTCCTTCTTGGGGACACTCCTCCACTCCAGTATGTACCCACAATCGCACTGAATCTTGAGACCGTTGAGAACATCCGATTTGGAAACTACTCTCTGGTCATCTGGGACTTTGCCGGGCAGGAGCGATTCAGGACGCTGTGGCGGTTCTACTTCCATGGTGCTGACGTCATCTTCCTGGTGTGCGACTCGACACTCAGGAATGTGATAATCAGCAAGGACATCCTGAAGCTTATTCGACGTGATGCTCCCAAGGTGCCCGTGTTTGCCATTGCTAACAAACAGGACAAGCCCAACGCCATGAAGCCTGAGGTTGTCCAGAAGGTCCTAGGTGTGCCTACCTACCCGATGGTGGCCATCGACAAGGCAAAGCGTGATGAGATGCTTCGGATCCTCATGACCGCAGCAGCACAGTATGTTGGAGTTGCTCTCCCAGATGTTCCAGCAAAGGACCTATTGCGATTCACTGACGAGGCCACAGAGCGGGCCTCAAAGGTCACTGTTCGGGGCGAAAAGCAAACCAAAGCGACCGACGAAGGTGTTGTGGAAGTTGTGGAAGAGGTCCTTGTGGATGAGGCTGGCCATGTTGTGGAAGCAGATGGCGAATACGAGATAGTCGAAGAGGTCGAGGAAATAGTAGACACGGTTGAAGAGGAAACGCCATCAGTGCCCACAGCCAGAATGGAACCGGCCGCTCATACTGTAGAAGAGCAGGGAACGGTTGCAGAAGAGCAGGGAACGGTTACAGAAGAGCAGGGAACAGTTGCAGAAGAGCAGGGAACAGTTGCAGAAGAGCAGGGAACGCATCCTCCTTCAGATGATGTGGAACTGACCGCGGCAACTGAGAGCCAAGTCCGAATCAGCACTGAGCTGGGCGACGCTCAGATTGAAATCTCTGACTCGGAGATTGAGATCTCCGACTCTGAGATTGAGATTGAAGTGTCCGAAGAGGGAAACGGTGTTCAACTGGCCAAGGAGTTTCTGTGTCGTGAGCTTGAGGCTGACGAGATACTTGTCGAAGAGCTTGACGCCGTGCCCGCGACGGAGATTGACAAGGCCCTCGAAGCACTCCGTAGCGACGAAGCAGCGGGCCCTGATGATGGCACACTCTCTCCCCAAGCAGTCGGTGACGATGAGAAGAAGGGACTAGTTCTTGTACTCGGACGCGACAGTCTTCCCAAGTCTAATCAGGATGTCAAGGGCGGCACGAAACACACTGTAGAGTCCGGTACAGACGTAGAATGAAGGTCTGAAGACGACTAGATGGACCGATGCCTTCATTGGGTGGTTATTCACGGAACAGACCCACTTCTATGTAGATTGGCCCAGCGAGCCGAGGTTCTCCCTTCTAGCAAGTTCGGAGAGGATGGTATGAGAATAAGCGATATTCAGGCCGGACAGAATGTGCCTGAGATCACGGTCAGAGTGGTTTCAGTCAGTCCTCCGAGGATAATCACGACTCGAGGTGGACGTAAGACTCAGCTTCGAGAAGTGTTGGTAATGGACTCGTCGGGCGCCACGATAGTCCTGAGCCTTTGGGGCTTTGGCAGTGGTGATGAACTGAAGGGAGGTCAGATTGTCAAGATTACTGATGGTTGGGCAAAGGAATGGCAGGGGAAAATACAGCTCTCTCTGGGCAGAGCGGGAAAGGTCGATGTGATACCCGACGATGGGAGTATACCTCCGATATCTGATCTGTCCAAGGGACGATGACTCGAGCTAAGAAGTCCGATAGGAGCGTATCAATAGTCATGACCCGTGTCTATCTGTCAGGTCCGATAGTAGACGAGAGCCGCAGAGAAGACACCTTCTACAGGACCGTAGTCGTCACGCTCGAAGAAATGGGCCTCACAGTGTTTGCTCCTCAGTTTCTCCCATCTGATAGCCCAGACCGCATCTTTGAACGAGACACCAATGAAGTCCGGCTCTGTGATGTCCTAGTGGCAGAGGTCTCTAGCCCGTCGCACGGCGTTGGAATGGAGGTAATGCTTGCAGTCGAGCTCATGAAGCCCGTGTTGATGTTCAGTCGAAGAGGGTCTCAGCGGCTTTCCTGCATGCTGCGTGGTGCGACCGGAAAGGCGCTCATCGAGTACTCGGACATCTCTGAGGTCCGAAGCCTACTTCAGAGCTTGGACTTTGATAGTCTGATTGTGCAGAGGTGTCCCGGCTGTGGTTCACAGGTCGCTCAAGTCACCGAAGACCGCCTCAGATGTGTGGCGTGCGGTCGGGAGTCGGTTCATCTGGTGTAAGGCTATGTCGAGCGGTGGTGGACTCGGGTCCCACAAACGTATCCGTATTGGATTGTTGCTGCTTCTGTCGATCTCCATGGTTTCCAGTGCCAGTGTTCTCATCAAGATGAGTAGTTCCCATCCCCTGGTCATTGTGTTTTGGAGGACTCTCCTAGGAGGGATTCTAATGGCTTTGGCTGCACTCCCCCATCGAGGCTACCAGTCAATTGCCAGTGATGGATTCAGAGAATGCTGGAAGTGGCTCCTGCTCATAGGCATGGTACTGAGTCTGCACTTCTATACCTGGTTCACATCACTCACACTCACCACAATCCCGGCCAGCGTGGCCTTGGTGAATATCTCACCTATTTTCACTGCAGCTTTCTCTACATTCGTTCTCCGAGAACCCCTTGGAAGAGTGTCATGGTCAGGGGTACTGGTGGCCGTGACAGGCGTCTTTGTCGTCGCATGGAATGACCTCACGGTTTCAGGACTCGGAGCGGTCACTGGCGACCTCCTCTCAATCATAAGTGGCTTCCTCTTGGCTGTGTATTTCATTGGCGGACGCCGATATGCCAAAGGACTTCCAATTGCTGTCTACACCATGATCGTCTATCTTTCTGCCGCAGGTGCCACTCTGTTACTCTGTTTTGCAATGTCCATAGATGTGGTAGTTCTAGACGCCGCAGAACTCACAATCTTCCTAGCACTGGCCCTCTTCCCGACTGCTCTTGGTCACTCAGTCAACAACTACCTCCTCACTCTGGTCCCAGCATATGTGGTGTCCTCTGCAGTGCTTGGAGAGCCCATTGGTGCGACCATTCTTGGTATACTGGTATTCGGAGAGAGTCAGATACCTACACCACTGGGTCTGGTAGGCTTTGTCGTTGTCCTATCCGGAATAGGACTGGTGCTTGCAGGAGTTGGTCGTGGCTCTTCACAGTCCGACCATGGCACTTGAGCAGCCGCCTGCTATACGAGTCCAAACCGGACAGGCTCTAGAATGTCCGGCTTCTGAGCACCTGCTGCTAACCGTTCATTCTTGGTTGGACAAAGTTGGACACAGGAGTCTTGTCACTCCCAGGATACGGCACTGGGGTCACTCCTTGAGGTCTCATGATGTGCCGAGCCGACCTCGAGCTCTCAGTTCCCGCACGGAGGTATACATGCACCACGCAGCGATGTCCAAGACCGTCCAACTTCTGGGCAGCTGCTGCTAACCCTTGATAACACCCATTGGTCTGAGTCGGACCACTTTCGTTGCAATCCCGACCGAGTCCGAGACCTTCACGACTTCGTCGACATCCTTGTAGGCTCCGGGTGCTTCTTCAGCAATCCCAATGGCTTGGGGTGACTTGACTATGATGCCATCCTTCGCGAGACTGGCCTGTACCTCCCGACCCATAAACTCCCTCTTTGCCTTCTCACGGCTCATGAATCTGCCCGCACCGTGTGCTGTCGAGCCAAATGACAGTTCCATGGCGGTCGGGCTTCCAACGAGTATGTACGACGCCGTTCCCATTGTACCCGGGATCAGAACCGGCTGTCCGATGTTCTTGTACTCGGCAGGTGTCTCTGGATGACCGGGTGGGAATGCTCTCGTCGCCCCCTTCCTGTGAACTAGTACCTTGCGCTTCTTTCCCTCTACTACATGCTCCTCAACTTTGCCTATGTTATGTGCAACATCGTAGACCAGTCTCATCTGAAGGTCTTCAGCAGATTGCCCGAATACCTTTGCAAAGGCCTCTCTCGTCCAGTGCATCATCGCCTGTCGGTTGGCCCACGCATAGTTAGCTGCCGCGCTCATCGCACCCAAGTATGCCTGCCCCTCTGTTGAGGTGGTTGGCGTACAACACAGTTCTCTGTCCGGTACCTCGATGTTGTACTTCCTCATCGCTTGGGTCATGATTCTGATGTAGTCACTGCAGACTTGGTGTCCAAGACCTCTTGAACCACTGTGTATCATGACTGTGACCTGCCCGACCCTGGTTATTCCCATGGCCTTTGCAGCCGCCTCGTCATAGATTGTGTCCACGGTCTGAATCTCAAGGAAGTGGTTGCCCGAGCCAAGAGTCCCGACTTGCCCCACTCCCCTGCTCTTGGCGTCAGAGGACACCTTTGATGCATCAGCTATCTCAAGGCTTCCGCCAGCCTCTGTGTGTTCGAGGTCTTGCTCCCAACCGAGACCCTTCTCGATGGCCCACTTGGCACCGAGACTCAACACCTCGTCGACTCCTGATGAACCGCTCAGCCGGGTCAGTCCGGACTTTCCAACTCCCGTGGGTACATCTTGGAAGAGTCTGTCCACAAGTTCTCTTATCTTGGGTCTCACATCCTTCTCATCCAGGCTGGTGGTCAGAACACGCACACCGCAGTTGATGTCATATCCGACCCCGCCGGGTGAAATGACCCCGCTGTCATAGTCTGTGGCCGCTACCCCGCCTATGGGGAAACCATAGCCCTGGTGTCCATCAGGAAGCACTATACTATGAGTGTAGACTCCGGGGAGGCATGCGACATTCGCTCCCTGCTCGAAGGTTGCGTCCTGTCGCATCTTATCTACAAGCCTCTGTGATGCATAGACTCTCACAGGTACTTTCATGCAGGGCTTGGTGCCCTTCGATATCTCGTAGACGTTGTCTCCTATTCTCTTGAGTTCCAAGACACTCATCTCCGGCCTGTCTTCGTTGTCAGCAGAGTCTTTTGCTATAAGCGTTCCGAAACAGCCCAGTCCTGTGCGTCGCCGATTGCTTATTATGTGGCATTTCCAGTAGCTGAAGGTTGGTCCTGACAAGAAACAATGGACCAAGGAGGACAGAAAGCCGAGTGACCGACATACGGCTCACATCAATGGTGACAACTCATGGCTGAAGCTGTAAGGTAAAGCAAGATGAACTCACAGGCCTTCTGCAGGCGGCTGGTCTGCTGGAACCAGGAGCTGTCTGTTCAGGCGGGCTCGGAGAGGATGCTGTGGTCAGAGTAGTTCGCGAGGACCTCGCCGTGGTTGAGAACATCGACGTCTTCACTCCAATTCATGACGACCCATTTGTGCAAGGGCAGATTGTTGCTTGCAATTCAACCAACGATGTCTTCACCATGGGGGTCACCGAGATTCTCTCCCTTCAGGCCTTCCTCGCCTATCCTCCCACAGTGACCAGGGCTGTCGCGGCTGCTGTCCTGCGTGGAATGAACGACTTCATGAAGTCGGTTGGTTCACGCGTAATGGGTGGCCAGACCATAACAAATCCCTGTCCTGCTTTCGGGGGTGTATGCATGGGCATTGCTCGACCCGACGAGATCATTCACTCTAACGGAGCTCGTGTCGGGGATGTCGTGGTACTCACAAAACCCCTAGGGATACAACCCGCAATGCGATCATATCGCGACATACAGGACGAGTCGAAGCGCGACCCTCTTCTTGCGCGATTCACTACGACCGAGCTGGAACGGATGCAGCAGACTGCAGTACGAATAATGACAAAGAGCGCTCTTGAAGTCGCGCGAGCGATGAGAGAGGTCGCCGCCCATGCTGCCACTGATGTCACTGGATTCGGCCTGCTCGGACATGGCTCTAATCTTGCTCGTATGAGTGGTGTCGACATTGTCTTCAGTCAGGTCCCAGTCATTCAGGGCACGCTTGAACTGGCCAAGTTCTTTGGTCATCGACTCGCCACCGGGCGCGGCGCAGAAACAGCAGGAGGTGTGCTTGTGGTCATCGACAAGTCCCGTGTCGAGGAGTTCTGTGGAATCCTCGAAGGTCAGTCCCTCCCATGTTGGATTGTCGGCGAAGTGACTCGACCTAGTGGACTTCCCGAGGCAAGATTGGCCTCGGATGTTCAGTATCTCGAAACTGGGTTCCCGTGATGTGGTCTTAACCCTCTGGGATTGCCACTGAGGACGGCCGCCGCAAGCGGCCAGTTTCAAACCTCGGTCAGTTCTCTTCAGTCAGTCGCCGCTAGACAGCCCCTTCTGGTGGCTACCCGAGCAGGTGGTTCAGGCTGTCAAACAGCTCAGTGATGCCTTCCAGTGAGGAGAGGTCAATCTCTGGGTCGATGAACTTCCTCAGCTCGGCAATCTCTGCGAGTTCTGGTTCTCGGAACAGCCAGAACTCCTCTTGGACCATTTCTCTAGACTCGGCCATGTTCGACTTCACTCCAAAGTGAATCTCACAGTATACTTCGTGTTTTGCCGATATAACTTCTTTGTATGTGCCCTATTCTAGCGACATTGTGTCCTGACAGCGCCGGGTCTCAGCCCGAGCATCCAACGACAAACCATTTATCTCCCGGTTTACTGCAAGGTTTGTGCGGCTCTAGTTATCCAAGATGGTGAGCGTGAATGAAGATTGTTGTAACGGGTCCATACGAAGCTGGCAAGAGCCTTCTCATTCATCACATAACAAATGGTGCATGCATAAACGTGGAACGGCGCGGGACCACCATTGCCATGGATCATGGTGTGGCTAACGTGGATGGTATGACCGTCTTCCTCTTTGGCACTCCGGGTCTTCTGCGCTTCAGAACGATGCGAAAGATACTGAGTTCAGGTGCTGATGGAATCGTATTCGTAGTTGACTCAGCAGACAAGGAGTCCGACGCAAGAGCCAAGATGTTCTTCAGGGAGATTGCCTTCTTCCTTCCCGGTGTCCCCTGCGTGGTTGCTGCCAACAAACAGGACCTCTCTGCCGCCCGGCCAGTGGATGTATTGAGGGAGGACATGCGTTTCTTGGCCGGCGTTCCTGTGATACCGGTGTCCGCAAAGACAGGTGCAAATGTGGATGCTATGCTTCGCACGCTCCTGTTTCTTACCATGATGCAATGGAGTTCAGTCTTCACCAAGTTCGCTCAGTACAGCGGCACCTCCCACGGACTCAGTAGCCTGATGTCCGACCTGAAGATGGGGCGTGACCAAGTAGTCGGGTATCTTCGTAGATTCGAGCTCAGAAAGCTCCTTGAGGTGCAAGTGGGCGACGAGCAGTTCGTGGTCCGGGACTCTGTGAGACCTCTCTTGGAGAATCCGTCGATGCTCGTACGACGCTAGAAGGTCATGGAGAAAGAATCAAAAGCGAGTGAAATGGCCCCGGTGCACAGACAGAGGTGAACCCCATGACCGAGGGCGACTCTTTCGAAGACCTTGACCCAGTACAACTCCTTGAACAGGCCGCAGCAGCTGAGCAAGCGGGTGACAAATCGACCGCGGCCAAAATACTCAACACGGTGGGCAATATCTACATGTCTGTTGCAGACTATCAGGAGGCCCTTACGAACTTCGAGCGTGCACTGAAGATGTATCAGGAGTTGGAAGAGGCGGCCGGAATTGGGGACACTATCTACAATCTCGGAGTCGCTCAGATCAACCTTGAGCGCTGGGAGGATGCTGCCAAGACCCTCAGTGAAGCTCTCGCTTTCTTTGAGAAGACCTCCAACGAAGATGGCACTGCAGACGCGCTCTACGGGTTGGCTCTTGCAAAGCTCGGTATGAATGCATTCGAAGAAGCCATGGAGTTCTTCAAGAAGGCCCAGCGTGTCTACAAGGCTGCCGGAAATGAGCAGGGCTTCGTGAGCACAGTCATGGATATCGGTAATGCATATGCCGACAAGGAGGACTGGGAGAACGCTGAGAAGACCTTCAAGAAGGCCCTGACAATCTATCGAGAACTGGATGACGCATCCGGCATCGCAGACGCTCTCTCGTTGTTGGGTGACATTGCTGAGACGCAGGAGAACCAGAAGAAGGCAGTGGAGCTGTTTGTGGAGGCTGCTCAATACTACGTCAAGGCTGGGATACTCGATATCGCCAGAGAGGTCATAGAACGAGCCGAGAGCAAGCTCTGGGATGTGCCCAAGGCAACTCGACGGCGCCTAAGACCGATGATTGACGAGGTGATTGACAACCTTCCTGAAGAACCTGAGGAAGAGGCGGAGGACGGGTCCGAACTCAGCGACGAGGACTTTGATGAGGAACTACTAGACATCGGGACTGAAGGTGAGGACTACTCCGACACGGACAACGACGTCGAGTGATGTGGCACGAGCAGGCTCTGACGCCCGGTGGAACCGCAGACAAAACTCTAATACAGTTGCTTCCCTCTCCGGTCTGTATCCGAAGAGGATGACTGTCATGTCCAAAGACTGCCGCAGTTTGCTCACCATCCTGACCTTTCTCCTAATCTTAGGTGCTAATTGGAGTCCTGGATTGCTTCAGAACACCGCCTCAGAGCATGCACGCGCCGGAGTGTTTCAACTGGCGGAGTTCATGGACACCTACAATACTGTTCCTCTGCGACGCGCTACCCTTGTCCATGCGGATTCCTCTTCCTACGTCGACGAGTTTGCGTATATGGCCTCTATCCCGTCAGGCGTCTTCGTGAACGGTACTAGCCGATATATCTCTCCCATTCTCTTCTTCAATCAGTCCGACTCACAGAGATGGCTTCTTGAGGACTGGGTGGAGTATCTCGATGTCGATGGCGGGGTTACTCAGTTCACGGTGGTCGGGGATGCCACACTTGAGTCTGTGGAGTCCGTTGCTACAGCGCTCGGTGTGGTACCTTACCCATGGGTGCGGGGAGGGACCTCGGCAGAGATTGCAGCTTATCTTGCACTGGCCGACTGGAGCGAATCCGACTCTGCGGTCGTCGCCCTCTCACATGATGCCTGGACCACTCCTACTCCCCTGACAGGGGAATCGAGTCGGTCGATGGAGGGACTGACGACTGTGACACAGACCAGTCAAGTCACAGTCCTTTCCGACAACCCCTTTTCAGTATCCTTCTCTTCCACCTCCGGTGTTGGTTGGCTGGAGGGCGCATTCAACTGGACAGGTGACTTCTGGTGCACTCATGTCTTGGACGATCCCCTTGGACATCATGTGGACTACTCGATAAGGAGCCAGACCTACTGGGAACGCTTCAGTCCACTTGTCCATGCGCCCGTGCCTCTCTACTTCTGGTATCCGAACACCGCAAACGGCACATGGGATGTCACAATCACTCCTCAATCGATAGGCATCTTCCCTGTCGTTCTTGACTTCGAGCTTATTCTTCACCCCGGGTACACGGAGTCTATCTCGGTCCCAGCCAACGCAAAGTCACTGGACGTCACTCTGTCTTGGGACAAGAGGGGTACTGACCTCAATCTCGCTCTGATCGACCCACAAGGACGGCTTGTCCAGTGGGCCCCCTCGGGTAGCCTGATCTCTGGTCCGGGACGCGAGTCTGTTTCGGTACCATACCCGATGGAGGGAGAGTGGCAGGTCGTTGTCGCCTGGATGAATGCTAATGGCGAGCAGAACAACGCGAAGGTCTCATGGGTCATTGAGCGGTTGCCTCAGGACCTGCAGTATTTTCTCGAGTCTGCTGCCAATGGTGCCGTCCTTGCTTCCCTTCTCAACTCCCCACTATTGTATACAGACGCAGCATCGGTCCCGGAGATAACGTCTTGGGTCATTGAAGAACTCGATGTCAACCACATCTTCTTGGTTGACCCCGCCAATCTGCACTCTGTATCGGTCATGACAGAACTCAGTTCACTTGGTGTTGTGGTCAATCTCTACAACTATCCCCTGGTCTCACAGTGGATTCGCCAGCTGTCCAAGAGCAATGATGTTGTCATCACTATTCCGCGTGGTGATGCATCGGAGTTCTTTCCAGCAGCTGCATACTCTGCAGCGTTTCATGGTGCTCCAGTCTTCTCTCTGTGTGACCAGCACAACGTGATGACCACGAGAGCTGAGGCAACATGGTACCCGTATCTCATAGGACCAGAGATCGACATCTACATCACCAGTAGATACTCCACACGAAGTGAGAACGGCTGGTTCGACGAGCGCATACCTAACCGTTATACGATGACGAGTTCGGTTGAGGCGTTCGAGGGTTTCCTAGACGACCGGGGTGCGTATAACTCGACTGTCCCTCAGAAAGTGGTAGTCGTGTCCCCTGATACTGTCATCAAGACAAGCTTCGACCGGTCCATACAGAGCCACTTCTTGCCCGGTCGGATTCCTGCCGCAACACCCTCTCTGGCAGCGGTGCAGGTCAATCGTGCGGCTCTCCACAGGTTCATTTTCCGGATCGCTGAGTCCGCAGACCGTGCGCTAGTGACGATGTATGCGTACACTCACGGTGCTCAGTTCATTGACAACGGTGCCCAGATCCATACCATCTACCAATTTGAGAACACATCCGACTCTGTTCAAGACGCCGGGTTGGAAGTCGATGCTCATGTGGGCTACAGCGAAGTCTTCGCATCTCTCGCGGCTCAACCTGCCCTGTGGGTCCTTAGCACCCACGGGACGCTGACGCGCTATCCCACGGACCCTCCAGCTCGCCCGGGTGGAGACGGTCTCTTCTCTCTGCGCAGCACGGATGCAGAGTATGGTCGTGAGAGTTCGTCAACCAGAGACGCAAATGCAGACAAACTGGTCAACCCTGTCCAGTTCACGGAAGAGGAGTCTCTTCATCGAATCGAGTCGACCGCCACGCTCGCGGCCGGTGTGGGTAACATGGGGTCTCCCATTGTTATTCTCACAGCCTGTCTTCTAGGAGGTTCAATGCTTCCCATGACGCTCATGGAGCACGGGGCTGTGTCAGTTGTGGCCTCGCCACGCACAGTCTATTTCCAGCCGGCTGCGATGGTATCTCTGGTCATGCTTGAAGACCTCGCCAGCGGTGAGACCATTGGTAGCGCGCTTGGTCATGGAATCGTGCAGGTCTCATATGACTATTCAAATCCGCCCAGCCAAGACCCCAGAGACTATGCATGTCAGCATGTGCTCTTCGGCGATCCGAGCATCATGCTCTATGACCCTGATGCTGTTCCAAGGGTGCCTGCTGTAGATGGGCAATCTGCAGTCTTTGGCTCTCACGTACCTGGACGTGGAACGAACCCGGTGGCTGCACTGGGCACCTCGAGTACGCTTCCGTCGGCACTCACACAAGCTGGCGTGGACTATGACTATTATGAGGTTGATAACTACTCTGGCTTCCGTAGCCTCCTTCCAGTCCGGAAGTGCGTGATTCTAGAACCTGGCTCTTACGACTCATTCTCCGCATTGATGGCTGTAGATGCATCTGCTCTGGCAACATTTGTGTCCGGCGGTGGTGTCTTGGCCCTGATTGGCGTGTCCGACGATAGTGAATGGCTCCCGTGGGGAGCTTCAGTCGACGAAGGTCCTAGCGGCCTGTCTATCGAACTCACTGACACTACACACCCTCTGATGACAACTCCCAATCTCCTCAACAGCAGCACATCTTACCAAGGCCGTTTCTTGTCCATGTGGGAGAACTACTCGGTCCTTGCCACCGACCCCATAGGACCCGTAATCATCGCATCTTCTGTCGGCTTTGGAAAGGTGATGCTGTCAACCATCCGTCCTAGTGGCGAATGGCTGAACCAGTTTGTGGAGAACATCGCTCTGTGGGGCAACCAGCCGTCGCTGTGGTTGAGATCCATCTCACTCAGTCAGGTGATCATATGGGGCGGAGACCGTGTAACGGTCGTGCTCCGTATCACGGACCGTGTTGGCAAGCCTGTCTCCGGGGTTGCTCTGAGTCTACGGTTGAACTCCTCAGATGTCAGTGACAGACTCCACGAGACCACTCCTGGTCAGTTCAGCATACTGTTGGACGAGACGTGGACGAATGAACATGTGGGTATGTTGACATTGAACCTGACAGCGAAGAAGGCTGGGCATGACACACTCACACTTGTGCTGTACCGATTCATGTACGTCCGGCCGTCGCCCTGGCCTGCGATAGCGATACTCTCGATTGGGATAATAGCGCTCTTCGTCGGGTATGCATATATCAAGCGACGCAGAGGTGAGACAATCCTACCATCATGGCACCTTGGAAGCCTCATCAGAAGAGACAACATGACCAGAGAAGAGCGCAAGCGGAAGAAGGAGGAGGAACGCAGACGGAGAGAGGAGCGAAAGAAGAAGGAATCGGAGTTTGATGCCAAGGAGTTCTTTGGTGTATGAGTGTTTTGCGCAAATGAGTGGGTCGGACGCCCCATTCTCATAACAAGATTTTATAGTGGAGTGGATGCGACTCACCTCATCTACCTTGGTGTAGAGGTCAGCCAGATGGCAAGCCGTGTAGACAAGATCAACTCAGCAATTCGCGATTTTGAAACAGTGCCCGGTGTGGAGGGCGCCGCACTAGTCTCTAGTGATGGTCTGATGATATCGTCAGCATTGCCTGAGAGTGAGCAGGAGCGCGTTGCCGCAATAAGCGCTGCGATGCTCTCCCTGGGTGAGAAGATCTCAGGTGAGCTCAATCGCGGCAGTTTCCTTGAAATATACGTGAAGAGTGAGAGGGGTTACACACTGATGACCTCTGTTGGGGACAATGCCCTCATGATGGTCCTGGCCAAGCCCGACGCACAGCTGGGGCTTATCTTCCTAGACATGAAGAGGCTGGCTCAGAGCCTCGTAGACATACTGTAGACGTGTGACCATTCACCGGCGTCTTTTGTCAAGCCGCTCAACGACCAAGTCAATCAGCCGTCGAGCAACGTCCCTCTTTGAGGCCATGGGTACGTGTTCCAGAAACCCGTCCTCTCCCACTATCACCACTTCGTTGGTGTCGGAGCCGAACGCTACACCTCTCTTGCGTTCGTCGTTTCCCACTACGAGGTTGCATACCCCTGACAGTATCTTCTCGCGTGCCTTTGACTCGAGTTCGGCCTCACTGACCCCTGACTCGACTTTGAAACCCACTATGAACAGGTCGCTGTACTTGCGTCTCACCGTGTCGATTATCTTCGGGGTGGAGACCAACCTCACAGTGTAGGACTCGCCCGACGGACGTTTCCTGTCCTCCCTCTCCTCAGGCTCGAAGTCGAGCACTGCAGCCGACGAGATGAACACGTCAGCCTTCCTGTCTGCTATCGAAGAGAGTACTGAGTCGAGCATCTCCTTGGCAGTCTCGACTCGGATGGTGTCTAGGTGTTCGGGAACAGGTTGGCTCGTGGGGCCAAGCACCAATACGACCTCTCCTCCTCTTGCAGCTATCTCTTTCGCTGTCTCAATGCCCATCTTGCCAGTCGATGGATTGGTCATGAAGCGCACGCGGTCCAGCCAACCTCTGGTGGGACCAGCTGTCACAACGAAGCTGTGCCCAACAAGGTCTCTGGGTCCCAGTATCTCAAAGACGGTCTCGACGACGGCTTCCACCGAGGAGATCTTCGCCTTGGCCTCTTCCATTCTTGGCGCCACTACTCTCACTCCCATGTCCTTCAGTCTCTGAATGTTGGCCAAGACTGCGGGATGATCATAGAGGGACTTGTGCATGGCGGGCACGATCACCACCGGTATGTGTGCTCCTATCGCAGAGGACACTGTTGTTGTCACAGGCGTGTCGTCTATGCCATTAGCTATCTTACCTATCGTGTTCGCCGTCGAAGGAGCAACAAGGACAAGGTCCACATGCTCGGGGTGGTCTCCGGCCAGACTTACGTGCTCAATCTGTCCTGTAAGCTCGGTTATCACAGGGTTTCCTGTTGCCCACTCCAGCAAGAACGGGTGAATGATCTTCTGTGCGCTCTCGCTCATCACCGAGTAGACCTCTGCCCCATGACGCATCAATGTGCGTGACAGATTCACACACTCGACAGCTGCCACGCTTCCTGTGACACAGAGGGCAATTGTCTTTCCTGCTAGTGTGCTGCTGAGGCTACCCACAATCAGCTTGGAAGTGTGTTTCATGGGGAGCAAACTGACACCCTGTCATCAAGTCGGGAGCGCGTACTATTAACTTATCTGACCTCACCATCCGAGAATGGTACGCTGTACGCTCGTGTTTGCCTAATCTCCTCTCGTATACCTCATCGTCGCGTTTGTGCGTCGGTTTCCATGAACTCGAGACCTGCGTATGTGACTGTCGTTGGTGCGCTGCAGTAGTCTTCGGAGGGATTCCGCCGCCCGTCTGGACACTCCGGGCGGTGTCAATCTGGTAGTATGTACCACATGGCTCCTCTTGGCAGGAATATGGCTTCCGTGGATTGGATGCCCAACAGACTCAACAACATATCGGCCGTGTCATACCTACTCGTTGATGAGTAGCATGGTGTGCTTGAGCAAAGAATATATGCGCCAAGATTGGTGAGCGATGGCAGTCTGCACTGCAGCCAGCCCCTGTTCAGACTTTAGAGGCATGCTCTGTGATTCAGGATTCCACACGTATGCCGCGCGCTTGGTGCTGAGACCTAGTTCGGAGGTGATTGAGAGAGCGTTGGCAAGGTCCTTAGACTGGGATGAGGTCCTTGGTGGTCTTTCACAGGAGAAGCGGGCTCGCTACATGGCATACGCAGAAGTTCTCGACTCGCTGGGAACGCCAAACCAGTCGATGTTCGTCTTGGACAGTGACAGCGAGTTTGACACATTCGACCGCGACTTCAGGGAGTTTCTCGCTCTCAGCGGGCGCGTGCCAAGTGACAAGAAAGACCCTCCCTATCACGTCGTGAGGGTGGGTTATGATGGTGATATGCTCGACGACATGTTCCGAGTTGTGATCTCTCACGAGTCCAAGAACTTCAATCCTGCGAGACTGGACTCAAACATGCTCTACTCTAAACAGGCAATCTTCCAGCATCTCTACAACATCATCACCAAGGATCGGTTTGTCGTATTTCATGTCACGGAGTTTCCTCTGGCCTACTACTTCGAAACCGCTGTTGTAGTGGATGTTGAAGACCTCTCCGATGTCATGGACCAGACTGTGCATGACGAGACGATCATGAGATACCTGAATGACCTCCGCAGACTTGGCCCGGACGAGCATCGCAAGACTTACAGCTTCTTCTACAGGATTAGCACCTCCCTCCTGATGGAGCTGTCCAATGCATTCCTGGTGGTTCCCACTGCAGAGATGAGCCGCCACATTGTGGTGACCAGCTGGCGCACGCAGACTCTTCTCTTGGGATTCAGCCCTCTCACATGGTCCTCTGGCAGTTTCAGAATGTACGACTTGAGCGGTCGTGATATCGACGGCCGGTGGGCCTTCCCTGTTGCTTCCACCAGCGATGACCCGCGTGAGAAGGGCTACACTCGGCTGGTGCCTCTTGACTGAGCACAGGCCGCCATGTATATACACGTATATCCTGACTGGTGTCATCAATGAATGCATTTATACATGGCTTCTCAACACCTTCAATGAACGAGAAGCCATGTCCTCGACTGAATTTGTCCGGTCATTTGTCCCCGGACATGTCACAGGTCTGTTCAGAATCATGGACGGACCCGAGGACCCTTTGCAACGTGGTTCAGTCGGCGGGGGCTTCTCTGTAGAAATGGGAACGCTGACGACAGTGGCGTTGGAGCATCGCAATGAGACCACGATTGATGTGTTCTACAACGGGACACCAATAGACGCTCCAGTGACACGTATGGTGGTAAAGAGAATGCTTGACGAGTCTGGCTCCGAACATGTCCATGTGACAGTGCGCCACGAGTCCGCACTGCAGATAGGGGCCGGGCTTGGGGCATCAGGAGCAGGGGCTCTCGGTACAGCCCTGTCTCTTGGAGAAGCCCTTGGACAACACATGACTGTGAACGATGCTGCGCGTCATGCCCACAGTGCCGAAGTCCTGAACCGCACTGGTCTGGGCGATGTAATAGGTCAGGTTGTTGGCGGCGTAGAGGTGAGGTTGAAGCCTGGTGCTCCGGGGATAGGGCAGGCAGTACGTCTGGAATACCCCCGGGATATGCATGTCGTGTTGGCTGCCGCGAGCGGGATTGAGACAAAGGCCGTACTCAGTGACCAAGACAAGCGGAAGCGCATCAATGAGTCCGGTGGCAGGCTGGTCGCTGATCTCCATCGGAGTCCTTCATTCGAGACACTGATTGCAAAGTCTCGGGAGTTCACTGAGGCGACCGGTCTGTCTGCTCCTCGCGTTAGGAAGGCGCTCAAGCTCCTCTACGATGCAGGGTTTGAGGACTCAAGCATGGTAATGCTTGGCGACTCGGTGTTCTGTTTCTGCGACGATGGGAGTGTACCGCGTGTGATCGATCTGCTCTGTAGACTGTGGCCCAGGTCCGAGGTACATGACACACACATTGCAGAAGTGGGAGGGCGTGTCCTGAGATGACCAGCACTGAGATTCCACATGATCACCCCCGAAGGGTCTCCCTGGAGATTCGTCACAGGATAATAGAGGGACACAGAGCCAGTGTTGTGGCCACTGCAGGGCTGCTAGCGCATGGTCGTGGCGAGGCATTCGACTACTTGATTGGAGAACGCACAACAGAAGTGGCTCGAATCGCCTCTCAAGTTGCGGTCGCGCACATGCTCTTGGCGAAACACCCAGTGATTAGTGTCAACGGAAACGCATGTTCGCTAGTGGCAAGAGACCTTGTGACCCTCTCCAATCTCACAGGCGCACCCCTCGAAGTCAACCTGTTCTACTACTCACCCGAGCGCGAGGATGCCATTGTCCATGCTCTGAGGGAGGCTGGCGCATCAGAAGTCTTGGGCACCAGAGACCGTCCATCTGTCACGATTCCAGAGCTAAGTAGCAACAGGCGGAAGGTCGACCCGGAGGGTATTGGCGGAGCTGATGTTGTTCTGGTGCCGCTTGAAGACGGCGACCGAACAGAGGCACTCCGAAGAGTCGGCAAGATGGTCCTTGCAATCGACCTCAATCCGATGAGCCGGACCTCAGTCCATGCGAACGTCACGGTTGTAGACAACATCGTCCGTGCCCTTCCGTTGATGGTGGAATTCGCACGAGACCTGTCCAATGCAGACACTTCGACTCTCAGACGCATAACCACCCACTTCGACAATGCTGAGAACCTGAGAGAGTCTGTTGACATTATGCTTCAGCATCTACAGGAGTGGGCTCTTTCGTTGCACACACAGTCTGGAGAAACCTTGAGAAGCAGGGAGGTTCAGACACGATGAAACTGGTCTTCGTAGGCGCGGGAGCAGTCGGCTGCATGTATGGCGGTATGTTGCTGCTTTCCGGTCACCATGTCACCTTTGTAGGTAGACCCCCGCACACAGATGCAGTCCGAGAGCACGGTCTACATGTCAGCGGCGTTATGGGCGACCACGTCCTGCACCCGCAGATAACAGACGATGCGTCCACCATATCTCGCGCCGATTTCGTCTTCATCACAACCAAGGCGTATGACACCTTGGAAGCTGCTCGAGAGATTCGTCATCTGGTGGATTCAGGGTCATACGTTGTCATTCTTCAGAACGGCATAGGAACTGAGAGGGCTGTCGCGAGTGAGCTTCACACTACAAGAGTGATACGTGCTACAACCTGTGCCGGTGCCAGGAAGACCAGTCACAACGAAGTGGTCATCACAGGTTTCGGTGTCACGGAGATTGGCACGCACTATCCCGAGCATCAGGACGCCACTCAGACCGTAGCCTCCCTAATCGAGAAGGCAGGCTTCCCTGTCAGGGCATCGGCAAACCTTGATGGACTGGTATGGACCAAGACAATCGTGAACTGTGGCATCAATCCCGTCGGTGCCCTGACAGGAATGACAAACGGGGAGATTCACGACTGTCTCTCTCTCCGACCGGTCGTCATAGGTCTAGTTGACGAGGCGACCCGTGTTGCCCGTGCGATGGGCATTCACTTGACCACTGATGACCCTGTCCGCTACACACTTGGGACAGCCAAGGCTACCGCGAGCAACATCAACTCGATGCTTCAAGACCTAAGAGCAGGGAAGCGTACCGAGATTGACCACATGACGGGTGCTGTCGTACGTCTCGGACGAGAGCTGGGCGTCCCAGTCCCTCTGAGTGAGGCGGTATACGCTCTTGTGACCGCTCTTGAGTCGAAGGTCCGTTCTCGCCAACAGAGGCTCTCTCGTGAGGAAACACTGACCCCAGAGCGGCTTATCCAAGAGCTGACATCTAGCTGAACATGGCCTTTGCCATCTCATATGAGCGGAGCGCTGCTCTCGTTCCTCCGTGTCTGATTGATCCCATGTGACCGGCAAGAGCAATGTCAAAGTCAATCTGCGCGACTCTACGGAGCGACTCCACCAGCTGCTTCGGGTCTCCCGTTGGAAAGTCTACCCGGCCAAAGCTGCCTCCCGGAAACATGGTGTCCCCTGTGATCAATAGGCGAAGGGACTCTTCGTGAAGGCATATGCTTCCTATCGAGTGACCTGGGGTGTGGTGAACCTTGAGACGAATGTCACCAAAACTGAGGACTTGATCCTGCTCCAGTGGCTGACTGATTTTGAACTTGGGCAGTGTCCCCCCGAAAGTGTCTGCAAGTGTGAGGTGCATGTCGCCTGCGTTTATCCTGTCGGCCTCTGACTTGTGCAGATATGTCCTCAGTCCGCTGTTCTTCAACAGGTGCACCACTCCTCCGATGTGGTCGATGTGAGAGTGCGTAAACACAACATCGGTTATGCCTTCCAGCGATGCTCCAACGTCCCGGAGTGCCCTATCCAGCATGTCCGGGTATAGCCCCGTTCCTGTGTCGACTAGCACTTGGTGGTCTCCACAGTCTATGTATACTACGTTGCTATCGAAAGAATAGCTCTCATTGAAGTAGACAGGTCCAACTATGTTCTCAAACAAGTTATCACCTTAGTTGTTCTACGAGTCTGTCAATATCCGCCACGGTGTTGTAGAAGTGAGGTGACACTCTGAGCCTCCCGTTTCTTACGGAGCAGTGTATGCGGTGATTGAACAGTCGCTTGTTTACCTCATCAGCGTTTTCCACCTTGCACGAGACAATGGGCGAGTTGTTCTTCTCTCCAAACTCGTAGTATGGTATACGCAGTTCTCTTAGCCTCTTTCGCAAGTGGTCTGCACACTCCATGGCCGCCCTCTCACGAACCTTGGCCGGAAGAGCAAGAAGGACGTCGAGTGAGGGCTGAATCCCAACGAACGCCATCATCGCTGGAGAGCCAATCTGGAACTTCCTCGCATCTCCAAGTGGCCTCTTGTCCTTGTATGTGAAGTCCTCAACACCCTCAACACCCCACCATCCGAGATATCGGGGTGTGAACCGCTCCATCGCCCTGTCTGAGACATACACGAATCCCGCGCCTATGGGCCCTATCATCCATTTGGCTGCTTGAGCAGCTGCAAAGTCAACTCCCGCATCCACTAGGCTGTAGTCCGCCCAACCTGCTGACTGAATCACATCTGCAACTAGGAGTCCGCCCCTCTTGTGTACCTCCTCTGAGATTCGCTTGAGGTCCATCCTGTATCCTGATCCAAACTGCACATGACTCACCGCGACAACGGCCGTATTGTCATCCATCATCCTGACAAAATCGTCAACTGAAGCCGCTCCGTCATGAGACCTGACGACACGGAGCTCTGCTCCGTAGAGTCTTGAGGCCTGCTGCCAAGGTATGTAGTTTGAGGGAAACTCGAGGTCACATATCACGATGTTTGAACCCTTCGGATAGTTGATTCCCTGTGCTGCTGCGTTTAGGCCGTCGCTTGTACTTGTGACAAGTCCGTAGTTCTCTGTCTTCCCGCCGAGGAGCTTGGCCAACTTGCTCCTCACTGCTTTGAAGAGATCTAGGGTCTCCTGAAAGCTTCCAATCGCCTTTGAGCTGTTCTCAAGGTATTCTACCACTGCTTCCCTCATGGAGACTGGTGCGATACCCGTTGAGGCTGTGTTGAGGTAGGTCATATCCTTGAGGGTGGGAAAGTTGGACTCGACGAAGGACTCTGCCACGATAGGGGTCATGCGCCGTGCACAGTTGAATGTACAAGATAAACCTCACTGGATGTCGAAGTCAGTCTCGACACCGAAGATTTAAGACACGTGTGCAATCCGTAAATACCCGCGAGTGGATGGTACGTGTTCCGGAGGTTGCTGACGCGTTTGAAGCGTTCACCAAAGGTAATGACTCCAGAGGACTCCAAGCTCACATCTGCGCCATCAACCCCTGACGCACCGACGTCTTCGACCACTGAAGCCCGGATGTCTTCTACCACCGAAGCCCCCTCGACCCCCCTCCCTGCTCCGCTTCCTGGGGAGAGGCGGACTGTGACACCTATGGGCACGCTAGTGGCATCATCACAGGACCTGAGTATTGACGCCACCAGCACAGCCAACAGGGCGAAGGCAGCGCAGGTCCGACCCCAGAGGGTTGTTGACATGGTCCCTGGACAGGCACTGAAGCGCGACGCTGAAGGTCGCATACATCTCAAGATTGTCTTCTATGGTCCGTCTCTGTCAGGCAAGACTACTGCGCTTCGCTGGCTCTTCGCCAATGTGAGGTCACTCTCAAAGAGCAAGATCGTGGAGATTGGAGACGAGCTTGGACGAACGACATTCTTTGACTTCATTCCGGTTGCCGCCAGTGACAAGATAGTATTCGACGTGTTCACAGTGGCAGGTCAGCGAAGGCATGCTCAAAGCAGAATCTTCGTGCTGAGAGATGCTGATGGAATAATCTTCATGGCTGACTCGAGGCCGGAGGCAATGAACGAGAACCTTGCGTCCATACAGGAGCTGAGGATTGCTCTTGGTACTGATAAGATGGTCTCAATACCCATCATCATAGCACTCAACAAGAGGGACTTGCCAAACGCGCTCCCTGTGAACTACATGATCGAGGCGTTGGATGCTGAGGGACTGCCCTATTTCCCAACGATTGCTACCGATGGTATGAATCTGCTCAGGATGTTCCAGCGAGTACTGAGAGATGCACTCATCTTCAAAGTGGGTATCTAGCTCATAGGTAGTTGTCCTAGTTGCAGCTGCTCGATGAGCTGAATGAGCTCCTCTGATGCCTGTTCCATGATGAGCCTGCCCTTCTCAGCTGATGCCTTTGTCGGGTCGCCAAACACCGCCTTCGGATAGAGTTCCTGTCTGTAGTTGCCAGATATGATCTTGAACTTCGGAGTCACTCTCGAAGCTGGAGGTGGTGGACCCACGACAAGTTCCGGACGCACATGCATCACCTCGGATGTCTCATCTTCGGCCGCGTGTCCCTCAGGAGTCTCCAGCACAATCTGTCTGGCGGACTTTGCCAGGTCAACCCACCAGTTGACTATTATGACCGCTCTCTCCGCATTGAGAGTCGTCTTCTTTGCAGCCTCTTGAAGCGCTGAGACATTGCCTCCGTGACCGTTCAGTGCCACAATGTACCTGAAACCATGTCTAAACACCGCGGACATTACCTCTGCGTACAGCTCTGTGAGCGTCTTGGTGCTCACAGAGACCGTGCCTGAGAACTCGTCAAACCACCAGCTGTCTCCGAACGGTATCGGAGGCAGAACTAGTGCATTTGTCTTGGTTGCGACGACTCCGGCCAGATACTGCGGCAATATGATATCTGTACCAAGTGGCAAGTGAGTGCCGTGTGCCTCTACTGCCCCCGTCTGCATGACAGCTACCTCAGTCTCACGCATTGCTCTCGTGAAGCCCACGTTTGTGAGGTCCATCCAGAATGGCATCTTCTCTATGGTGTCGGTTGACTTCGCATTTAATTAACCTTCGGGACATTGAGCTGTATCGGCTTGCGCAACCGGTATGCTGATAACCGGACTGTTGTCGGCTGCGACACATATGCCTAGTGCTCAGGTCTGGGCCCACTGGCTACAACACGAGTTCTGATGGAGACTTTCGTTACATCTTGACTCAGAAGGCCAGACACTGTCAAGTGGAAAGGGTCCGGGAGGTGTCGTATGCTATGCTGGCGCTGCGTGTCCACACTGAACTCGCATTCGAGGCTGTACGACCGAAAAGATTTTAGTGCCCACTTCAGTGGTTGAAGTGACGGTTGGATTCGTTGTTTCCAACCACAGCCCCGTGGTGTAGCGGTCCATCATCAGCGGCTCTGGTGTGCGCGAGGTCATATCACGCACAGAGACCCCGCTGGACCCAGGTTCGAGTCCTGGCGGGGCTACCACTCCTTCTATTCTGGACGTCCATCTTATGACTCTCACTCGCAGGCGAATCTGTCATCAGCCTTCTGTCTCTATTCTGCTTCTGGTTATCATGAGCGACAGAGAGTCTTGTACTGACTTGTGCCATTACTCGAAGGATCCTGCTTTTTTTTTCGTCTAATGCCTCCCTAAAGAAGACAACCCGCAGATTTATAGGGCAAAAGCTCATCAATTGCATTGGAACAAAGCGACCCGTAGTAATGATTCTTCATTGATTCCTGTAGCATGAGTCTGCGTCCCTCCCGGCGGAGATTCACAGGGCGGGTCGCTCCCCATGTTCCATGACAGGCTTGCAGGAAGAAGCAAGATTCATATCGGCATGTCCCCCTCCCCGGTCTGGATGGAAGCAGTATGGAGACTGTTGAAAGCGGCTGGGACGATTTCTGGGCTGAGGTCATGCGCGTCAAGTATCGTAGTTCGGTTCAAGGTATCGCCCAGTACGACGATATGCTTGTCGAGTGCTGTATCCAGCTGCTCGCTCTGAAGAGAGGTGATGCCATTCTTGACATCGCGTGTGGAGCAGGTGACCACAGTCTTCTCTTTTGCAGGCACGGTCTTGAGGTGACCGGGTTTGACATCTCAAAGACACTGATCAAGACGGCGCAGCAGAGAGCACTACAACAGTCGCTCGATGTTGACTTTCACGTTGGCGACATGAGAGTGATGAAGCTGAAGAGGAAGTACAATGGGGCGGCCATTCTGAGCCACAGCTTTGGCTTCTTTGACGACGAAGTGAACCGACGGATCTTGGAGCGCGTGCATGACTCGCTTCTCGAAGGAGGCGGCCTCTTGATTGACCTCATGAATCCGTACAACCTCCCACGCTTTCATCCGACATGGACGAAGCTCGAAGGGGGATATCTGCTCACCGAACCATATGTTCTGGATGCGCAGGCAGGAGTACTTCGCGGTCGACCCGCCGTCTTCATTGACACTGACAGGGATAGAGTGATTCTGATGAACTCTGATGCGATGTCCAACAATGACATTCGGATGTACACTGCGCTTGAGATACGATCACTGCTTGAGGATGCTGGCTTCATCAGGATTGACATGTATGGTCAGAACAAGCTTCCGCGTGTACCGTACTCTGCAAGTTCCGAACGGATGGTAGTGGTTGCATTCAGGTAGCGTATATGACGATAGTCTTTTATGGAGCACAAATGTGAAGCGACCTGTCGCCGATGCCCGACCGGCGGATTAAGTCGAGTTCTCTCGAGCTGGCAGAATCAGCCTGAGATAGAGCTCTGCATGACTAGGGTGAGCAACTTGGTCAAAATCAAGGATCCAGAGGCAATCAAGAAGCTCATAATGTCCGATGACTTTGAGCACAAACGCATCATATCGATATCTGCACATATCGACCATGGGAAGACCACCACGAGTGACTATCTGCTGCGTGCAGCCGGTCTGATGAGTGACGCTGCCGCAGGCCAAGCTCTGATGACCGATAGTGACGAGGAAGAACAGGCGCGAGGAATCACGATATTCACATCCGTCGTACTGCTGAACTTCGAAATTGACGGTGAGGAGTATCTGGTTCAGCTCTCTGACACTCCAGGACATCTCTCATTCACAGGAGAGGTGTCTCGTGCACTAAGAGCAAGCGACGGTGCGGTGATTCTGGTCGATGCGCTTGAGGGCGTGATGCCCCAGACAGAAACCAACATCCGTCTGTCAGTTGGAGGCGAGGCGTGCCGACCTGTACTCTTTGTCAACAAGGTGGACCGGCTGATAAACGAGCTGAAGTTGCCGCCCAAGAAGGTCTCGGAGAGAATCGATGCCATCATTGCCAAGGTGAACGAACTCATCAGGAAGGTGGCACCGCCAGAGATGGCAAAGTCGTGGCAAGTGAGTTTCGCAGACGCCAGTGTTGCAATAGGCAGCGCCAAGACCGGGTGGGCCTTCACAATCAGCACACTCAAGAAGAAAGGCATAAACCCAATGGTCGTCTTCGAGAAGTACAACCAAGGCCAAGCGGACTGGCTCCGGGCGAATCTGCCCCTGGATGAGGCGCTTCTTGAGATGATTGTCAAGCACCTGCCTAACCCCCGTGAGGCACAGAAGTACAAGATCCCTCGAATTTGGAGAGGCGATCTGCAGACCCCTGCCGGTCAGGCCTTGCTTGCTTGTGACCCCAAGGGTCCCCTGATTGGCATGATCACCAAGATATTCGTAGATCCAAAGAGCAAGCGACCAACACTCATCGGTCGCGTCTTCTCGGGGACTCTTAAGGCCCAACAGGAGGTTCGACTGGTGAACATGAAGCAGAACGCTCGCATCAAGCGTCTGGGGGTACAGGAGATCACGGACATCCTGGACATGGAGGAGATTCCCGCAGGCAACCTGTTTTCGGTCTTTGGCTTCATGTGCCCGGCAGGCGAGTCCTTTGTTGACCCGGACTCGGACCTACCTGGTTTCGAGGCCATAGTTTATGCCAGCGAACCTGTGGTCAGTCGCAGTATTAGGCCGGTGGACCCTTCTGACATCGCCAAGCTGGGTGAGACCGTGTCAAAGTGGATCATGGCTGACCCAACCGCACGTTTCGTGCATGACAAGGAGTCTGGAGAGTACCGTCTTGATGGTATTGACCCTCTTCAGATTGAGATTCTGACTAAGCGTATCGATGAACAGGTCAAGATTAAGGTGTCTGAGCCTGTGATAGTCTACCGTGAGAAGATTAGTCAGCGAGGAGCCGAGTTCCACACAAAGTCCCCGAATGGTCACAACCGACTCAAGCTGTATGTCGAGCCCCTAGATGAAAAGACAGTCGAGCTGATTCGGAAGAAGCGAATCACAGCTGAACAGGGTGCCCGTGAGCGAGCAGACATCCTCAGGGAAGAAGCAGGCTGGGACCCGAAGGAGGCGAGGAAGATACTTGACATCTACGAGTCCTCCATGCTTGTTGACGCCATGTCCGGTGTTCAGAGATTCGACAGGATACTGCCGTATGTCCAGTCCACCTTCAGAGAGTTTATCGACTCCGGTCCCCTTGCCCACGAACCAGTCATGGGTGTCAAGGTGGTCATTACTGATGCTACCGTCCACACTGACCCCGCACACACTGGTTACAGTGAAATTGCCATAATGACCTCTGCGGCTCTCAACCTGTCGTTCCTCTCCGGTGCGCCATCAATACACGAACCGGTGCTCTCCGTTGACATCAAGACCCCTTCAGACACCCAGGGACAGGTCATCAAGGTGCTCACTGGTCACAGGGGGCAGATTGTGACGATTGAGCCTGAGGAGGAGACTGTGACAATCAAGGGCACACTTCCGACCGCAGAGACCATTGGCATAGCCGATGAGTTCAGAAGCGCCACATCCGGCCGCAGTTTCTTCGGTTATGAGTTCAAGGGGTTCGATACACTGCCCCCCAGTCTGCAGCAGTCCAAGATACTTGAGATTCGCAAGCGGAAGAAGATGCCCGAGTCGATGCCTGATCCGAGCAACTGGGCCCGCTATGTCTACAAACGGACTGGCTAGCGTGTTCTGAGTAGCGCTCTTCGGAGCGCTACCATTCTGTCTTCTCGCATGAGAAAGGACGTGCAGGCGGTATCTATTTCTCTCCGTATCACGAATTGACAACCGAGCTGAAACGCGAGTGGAATCGAAGAAGCTGCTGGCTGACCTCGTTGCCTTTGACACCGTTAGCGACCCCGAGAAGAATCGGCGTCCGTCGAGTGAATGCCCCCAATACATCAATTCCCACCTTGATGCGTTGGGAGTCAGGACTGAGTTATTGGAACACGAAGGTGTCTATACTTCTCTGGGTGTGATGGGCACTGGAGGTGACGTGATTCTCTTTCTCACACACTTCGATGTTGTACCCCCGGGAAACGGGTGGGAGAGCGACCCGTTCACCCTTATTGTGAAAGATGACAAGGCATTTGGACGCGGTAGCAGCGATGACAAGGGCAACATAGTGTCTGTGCTCTTGCTTGCAGAGAAACTGGCTGAATCCAAGTTGCCATGCACCGTGCTGTTCGCAGCCACCGGGGATGAAGAAGTAGGCGGAGTGAACGGCGCAGGGTATCTCAGAGAGCACCTTCGCAGTGAGGGTCTCTCTCCACGCTATGTGCTTGTTGCTGACGGCATCCATCAGCAGGTGATATTCAGGCGCCGGAACATACTGCCTGCAACGATAACAGTGCGACCAGTGAAGCAGTACACCACTGGGACAGTGGAACCCGTCCGGTTCAACACTGACACATTCGGTTCTCAGACGCGACACTCGGCATACCTGCGGCTCGGTGTGGACAGACATGCCATGCTTGCCGCCTCGCGGTATCTGGAGTCACATCCGACCTCACTAGTCAAGGACATCCGGGGTGCGTTCATCAAATCAAACGTGGTTCCCGACTGGGTGGAGTTGGACCTCGTTAGCCCTTCCGACTCTGGTGAGCAAGTGGAGTATGACCTCGCTTTGACCGGCCTGATGCGGTCCTTGCTTGCAATCTCCTGCGCGAGCTTTCCGACGAGGCCGTCAGAGAGGGGTACGATCGTTGCCCCGAACCTACTAGGCCTAAAGGACGGGGTCTGGAGGCTATACTGTGACGTCAGAGCAATGACGAATGACGGGGGTGCTGTAAAGCGAGCCATAGAGGGGGCACTGGGCGGTCGTGTTGAAGCAGAATCAGTCCATGTGGACAGCGGTGCGGGCTTCGTCGATTCTGATACACAGTCGTACTTCATGAGAGCTGCAGCACACTCACTGAAGAAGGCCGGACTCCCATGTCAGTTTGTCGAGGGTGGCGGCGCGTCAGACTCTCGGTTCTTTGTCGGCAAAGGTGTCCAGGTCTTTGACTTTGGCCCCGAGGGTGATAACATCCATGGTCCCAACGAGTGGGTCTCTCTGAGTTCGATTGAGAAGAACACGGAGTTCTTCTATGCGCTCACTGAGACGATAGCGTACGACCATCCTAAGGGGAGATAGGTGACATTCCCACCTTCACCTTCAGGTCATCTATCTCCCACTCCTTGACGAACGCATGTTCTTTCCACTTGACTCTTGCATCTGGACCTAGTATGTCTATCTTCGCAGCCCGTGTTTCACCTGCCAGGTACCCACCAACGGACTTGGCCAGCTCTGCCGACTCCGCCTCCGAGAACTGGACAACTAGATCTATCGACTGCTCCACTCTCAGGTTCAGTTCCTTCCGCATAACCTGAACCCTCCTTGTGACGTCCCTGATCAGCCCCTCTGCCTCAAGCTCTCTGGTCCTTGTCATGTCGACATATACCTTGCCTATCTTGCTATGGGCGAGTCCGAGATGGTCTGGCATGGTCTCTTCGAATTCTAGGTCCCCGGGTTCAAGGACTATGTTCTCTCCCCGCACCTCTATTCTTGCGCTACCCTTTTCCAGTTCTCTCCTGAGCGCGGCAGCGTCCCCCTGCTGCAATGTGGCGACTATGTCTTTCATCAGTGACTTGTACTTTGGACCGAGAACCTTGTAGTTTGGCTTCACAATCAGTCTGACGAAGCCTGCCATTACGTCTGTCATGTGTACTTCGAACTCCCGAGTGTTCAGATCGCTCCTTAGCACTTCAGCCAGGCTTCTTGCTCTCGCAGCCACCTCATCAGAGACCGGCACAAGCATGATTCTGGCCACTGGATGTCTGAGCTTCACTCCCTTCTTGTTCCTGGCATTACTGGCAGCACTCCTGAGTTCCTGAAGTACCTCGAATGTGGCCTCCATCTCCTTGTCCAAGAGCTTCTTCTCGACGCGGGGCATGTCCGTCATGTTGATTGACCCGGGCAGTCCGTCCATGAAGCGAGTGAAGAAGTCCCTGTGGAGCTTCTCGGCAAGGAATGGTGTGAACACACTCAACGCCCTTGTGAGCGTCTGAAGAGTGTAGTACATGACATCGTACGCCATTATCTTCCTCGGGTCCTCGCTGTCCAGCCAGACTCGCTTCTTGACCAGAGGTATGTAGACCCTGCTCAGGTCCTCGCTCAAGAAGTCGATCAGTGCTCTGCTGGCTTGGTGGTAGAAGTACTTCCCCATGTGCTCATGATACTCTCCAAGCACAGTCTGAACCCTTGAGAGAAGCCACCGGTCCTCCAAATCGGCCTTGCGAAGCCCCCTTCTCATCCTCTTCTCATCGAATCTGAACTTGTCCAGTTCCATGTATGTCTCGGCGAATAGAAAGACGTTCCACAGGATGTCGAGGTACTTCCTTGTGAACTCGACCTCCTTCGGATCGTAGTTCATGCTGGACCACGGCGTAGACCTGCTCAACATGAAGAGCCGAAACACGTCTGCTCCGACCTTGTCCAGCTCGTCCTTCATCCAGACGACGTTGCCCTTGGACTTGCTCATCTTCCCGCCCTTTTCATCAAGCACGTGACCTTGACTCACGCAGGTCTTGAATGGATAGCTGTCGTGCATGACAGTTGATGTGTACAGGAGACTGTAGAACCAGCCACGAGACTGGTCCACTCCCTCAGTTATGAAGTCGTAGGGGAACAGTGTCTTGAAGAGACTGGGGTCTCTGAGATAGTCGACACTCGCCGTGTGTGCCATTCCCGAGTCCAACCAGCAGTCGGTGACGAACGGCTCACGCAGCATACGACCTCCGCACTTCTCGCACTTGAGCACGACCGCGTCGACCCAAGGGCGATGCAGCTCAAAATCCTTTGGGAGTCTGCCCGCACGCTTCTTCAGTTCGTCTCTTGAACCAATCACAACCTCGTGTTTGCATTTCTCGCAGACCCATACGGGCAATGGTGTGCCCCATATTCGCGAGCGCGATATGCACCAGTCGTCCGCATTGGCCAGCCAGTCACCGAATCTTCCGGTTCCTGCCCACTCAGGGGTCCACTGGATCTGGTTATTCTTCTCGACCAGACGGTCTCTCACGCCTATCATCTTGAGGAACCACTGCGACGAGTCTGCAAGGTAGATGAGCGGTGTGTCACACCTCCAACAGTGCGGATACTCGTGTTCTATTGTTTCCTCGTGCACAAGGAGACCCCTCTCCCGTAGCATCTTAGGGACGTCCTTATTCACATCGAACACATACTTCCCTTGGAAGAGCGGTACTTCTTCCGTGAATCTCCCTGTCTTGGTGACCGGGCAGAAGACCGGGACCCCATACTTGACACCCACCTCGAAGTCGTCAGGGCCGAACCCGGGCGCCGTGTGGACGAGTCCTGTGCCATCCTCGACGGTGACGTGTTCGCCCACAACCACCGCGTGCATATACCCTTCTGTGTGTTCGCTGTGGAAAGGCACCTCTGCTTTGAACGGATGCTCATACTTCCATCCGAGCATCTCCTCTCCTCGGCATGAATCAACGATGCTGAACTTCTCCACACCTGCCTTCTGCATGACCGTTCCGACTAGGTTCTCAACAAGCCACCAGTGCTCGATGCCAACCTTCACTCTCACATACGTGAAGTCAGGATGGACCGAGACCATCTCATTAGAAAGGAGTGTGAAGGGTGTGGTGGTCCATACTACAAGGTACTCGTTCTCGCGCCCGTACAACGGAAACTTGACGTAGATGGACGGGTCGACCTTGGTGGCATAGCCCTGAGAGACTTCATGACCAGAGACCGCCGTCACACAGCGCGGGCAAGAGGGATTCACTCTGTATCCTCTGCCGAGAAGTCCCTTCTCGCTTGCCATCTTCAGAAAGTGCCACACATGCTCTATGTAGTCATCTCTTCTGGTCTGGTAGGCCGTTTCGAAGTCCAGCCACAGTCCGAGTCTCACAGAGTCTCGCACCCATCCAGCCAAGTAGTAGTCGACAAGTTCCTTGCACTTCTTGACAAACACGTCCATGCCCAGTGTCTTCTCTATGTCCCCCTTGTCAGCGATGCCCTGACTACGCTCGACCTCAAGCTCCACAGGTAGCCCTTGCATGTCCCAGCCACCTCGCCTCCAGACATTGTAGCCCATCATGGTCATGTACCTGATTTGAGCATCTTTCATGGCTCTGCCGCGAGCGTGACCAGCATGCATGAATCCGTTTGTTGTAGGGGGTCCCTCAAGGAAGCTCCACTTCGGACCGGATAACCTAGACTCTACAGTCTTCTGACAAGTGCAGTCCTTCTCCCAGAACTGCAGGACTTCCTTCTCTATGGCTACAGGGTCGTACCGTTTCGGCAATGGGCTCATTATGGTCTCCTCTTGTTGGTCATCAGTCTTTGAGAACAGAGCGGCTATCATGTTTGTCATCAGGAGAGTGCACTGGATCAGTCTTCGCAGACTTGCGACCAGACTTGCTGGATGATTTGGCAATCCATCCTTTTCTCACCTGATTGGCTTGGGGTGGTCACTCACCTAAACCTGTTAAAAACCTTAGGCTAAGTCTTCTTGACCCACCTGTTGGATGGGCGAGTGTATGCGCTGAAGACTTAATTACGTGGAACGCAATGGTGATGCTGTGTGGTTACTATGAGCGCTCTGGAGAATCGGACACTTGACAAGCTGTTCGACATGGTCCTGAATGTGCTGTGGCAGGACCGTCTAGAACTCTGGACTGCAGTGAGAAAGAAGATGGACACTGAGGGCGTAGAGTCTGCCAAGACTGCGTTCAGAGGAGCGTTGAGTCGATTCATGGGCGGCCCTCTGAAGGACCAGATTGACGTGAGGTGGGGTATGCGCCTATGTATGCACTGCAATGATGAGAACATCGAGAAGAACGGGATTGCCTACGTCACTCCGTCGGGCGACGGTTTGGAGTTCAATCAGTGTCTTAACTGTAGGATAGGTATGGTCTACAAGGTTGTTGCTGCAAACGCACACCTTGACACGTATACAATAGCCCTAGGTCAGCCCAAGCAGTTCAACGGCTTCTCCTTCTACTGGGACGCGATTGTACCTGATTCACTACGCTACAAGCTCCCTCTCTACGAGGTGATTCGAGATGGTCAGTGGATTGGGACAGTCAGTATTGACAAGTCACTCAAACCATCACTGCTTCGGTTTGAGGACATGAAGCACGGGGTCGATCGAGGCGACAGGAGTGTCTGGACCGAGGCATTGCCAGCAGACCTCCTTGCGGGCGTCCAGTCCTTCATCGAAGTGGCTCGGAACCATCTAGACGTGGCGCTGGCCATCTCGTAGCCAAGGAGGCAGGGACCTCTTGGCAAGAGAAAAACTGGTGCGCGACCGCATACCGGACCTGATTCGAAGCAGCGGACAGACTCCCGTTGTGCGGACTGCACTTAAGGAGGAGCTTGACCATCTGCTTCGTCTGAAGGTACTTGAGGAGGCGGAGGAGCTCTTTTCATCCGGGTCGAACGAGGAACTCGCAGACATAGTTGAGGCAGTACTCCAGTTGGCCAAGACGCGGGGGATATCACGAGAACAACTCGACCTCATCGTGGCAAAAAAGCGAGCCGATCGTGGGGGGTTTGAGATGGGTTATGTTCTCACTCTCCCCACTGAGGAGGACTAGGAATCCCTCCTTTCATACTCTGAAACATCTGACAACGGTTATATACTCCCTCCTCAGGCTCAGAGTCAGAATACCACTCGCTTCAGTGGTGGTACTACAATTCCTGGAGAGTCATCTAATGGAACCAGAAGTCAAGAAGGTGCCCGAGGTGCCACCCACCCATGTCACAGGTGGGCATGACATCAAGAGGTACCATGTCGAGAAGTATCCCCCGCGAACCCTACCACACAAGACTCAGTCGATTTGCCCAGAGTGTTTCCTGACGGACGACAAGGTGGTCGTCATCGATGCGATGCTATACGAGGAAGATGGCAAGGTCATGTACAAGAAGACATGTGAGAAACACGGGGAGTTCATCGATGTCTACTGGGGCGATGCCGAGATGTACAGGCGTGCCTCGACATACTGGTACAAGTCCGTGGGGCTTGACAATCCGCGGACCCAGACAGTCCTTGGCTGCCCACAAGACTGCGGGCAGTGTCCCGAACACAAGTCCCATACCGCACTTGCTCTTCTTGACGTCACCAACAGGTGTAACCTTCGCTGCCCAATCTGTTTCGCACAGGCAGCTGAGTCGGGTAGTGTGTATGAACCGACACCGGAAGAAGTGCTTGAGATGATGAAGAATCTCAGGAGTAACATGCCGGTTCCGGCCCCGGCCATTCAGTTTGCGGGCGGTGAGCCGACAGTCAGCAAGCACATTCTCCAGTACATCCGATGGGCAAAGCAGCTTGGTTTCAGACATGTACAGATAGCGAGCAATGCCATCCGTGTGGCCAAGAGCTTGGAGTTCGCCCGTCAGTTGAAAGAGGCTGGCCTGTCAACAATATACATGCAGTTTGATGGTGTGACGCCAGAACCATATCTGACAGCACGCGGTGTTGATCTCTTTCCAATCAAGCAGCAAGCCATCAAGAACTGCAGGGAGGTCGGACTGGACTCACTCGTCCTGGTTCCAACTGTCGTGAGAGGAGTCAACGACGATCAGCTGGGTAGGATAATCGAGTTTGCAGTACAGAACCGCGATGTCATACGCTGCGTCAACTTCCAGCCTGTGAGCATAACTGGCCGTATTGACCATGATGCACGCCACAGGATGCGCATCACCATTCCGGATGCAATACACAAGATCGAGGAACAGACTGGCGGAAGAATACCCGCTTCGGAATGGTATCCTGTTCCAGCGATGATGCCCGTCGGAAGGGCTCTCGGACTCATGAAGGGTACTCCTCAGCTGGAACTGAGTTCACACTTCGCCTGCGGAATGTCGACCTTCCTCTATGTCGATGAGGATGGTAGCTATGAGCCAATTACCAAGCTCATAGATGTCGAGAAGTTCCTTGAGTTGCTTGTGGAGATCTCCGAGCTGTTTGTCCAGGGCAAGAGAGGAGCGAGCGCAAGGGCGAAGGCCAAGCTGGCGGGAGGTGCTCGCCACATAAAGCGCAAGGGCCTGATAAAGGACCTAGTCAGCGCCTTCCTCAACCGCGGCGATTACGAGTCGCTCTCAAAGTTCATGGAACGCGTAATCATGGTGGGCATGATGCACTTCCAAGACCCGTACAACTTCGACTTGGAACGAGTTCAGCACTGTGACATAAACTATGCAGTGCCAGATGGGCGAATCATCCCGTTCTGCACGATGAACACAATCCACAGACCACTGATTGAGAAGAAGTTAGCAAAGTCCATCGATCAGTGGCGAAAGGGTCACAAGCCCGATCAAGTCGAGGAGGACAGCATCGTCAGACCCTTCCAAGGTTCGTAACCATTGCCTAGAAGTCGGACATCGACAGGCACATGCCACAAGATGGTCATGAGCCCCGGGTAGCTGCACTGAGTCAGAACTCAATTGGCTCCTTCAGGCAGCTTCAAGGAGTAATCTCAGTGCAGGCCCCTGGGAGTACAGGCCCCTGGGAGTAGCAGGCCTCCTCTGCTAGACTGTGTGCATCTAGGAATGGACGACCAGTAGACAGGCATCATTCGAAGGGCTATCCCTGTCCGGGAGATCGTTCGACAAGTCCTACCTTTGATGCCCCTTATTGTCGAACTTGCAGCCGTACTAGGAAAAGTCCAAAGTAGAAACCTTAAATAGCAGCTGTGAGGATGCATATACACCCAACGGCATGTAAGAACCAAGACAGTCTGATAGCAAAGGCGGGTGCGTGGGCTAGTTTTTCGTTACATGCCCTCAATTACGAAACTCCCCCCTCCTACCACGATTACCCACACACCCGCCACCTCATTGTTCTGTGTGATTGTCCTGCAGTCAGAGAGCCCTAATCAACAGAATCCACTCTCGCCAATGTGGCAGACTGATAGTTGAATCAAGTCTATGAAGAAACGGCATGCCCGGAGAATATGCTTTCTATGGAGTCGCTGTAGTAGCATGAGTGCCAGAACCGCACCTAGGTCATGTAGCATGGTTAATTAGCCGGTTGTGGAATTCCTGTCGAGTGTGTTCAATGAAGCGGAGTTCAGAGATACCGGTTCTTCAGGTTGACGCATACACAGACGTCCCATATGGTGGAAATCCTGCTGTAGTTGTGCTTCGGGCTGACCGTCTCGATGAGAAGATGACCGAGCGGGTGAGCCGTGAGATGGCCGTTGCGCAGACGGTGTTTGTGTACCCGTCCAAGAAGGCTGATATGCGACTGAGGTTCATGACCCCTCGTGGCGAGATGGCTTTCTCGGGTCATCTTGTGACCGCGGCTCTCGCAGCGCTCCTAGACACCGGTGACATAGAGGCTGTGGCCGATGTGAGCATGTTCACCGCCGAAACCGCATCTGGCATTGTCCAAGTGGAAGTCGTGAAGAACGAGAGCACCGGCATGCATGAGATCCAGATTTCTCGTGAGAGTCCCAAGTTCATGAACACATATGACCCAAAGGAGTATGCTGAGGCGCTAGGTCTGAACCTCGCAGACATAATGACGCAGGGCCCCATCCAGACTGTGAGCACAGGTATTCCTCAGGTCATGATTCCCGTGAGGACCATAAAGGCACTCGAGCGCGTCCATCCGAACTGGGACCGTCTCGACGCTCTCCAGAAAGAGTCTGACTGGCTCTCCATGCAGTTGTTCACGAGAGAGACTCTTGAACCCACTTCAGATGTGCACGTCCGCCACTTTGCCCCCGCGCTTGGGATTCCCGAGGACCCTGTCACAGGCTCTGGTGCAGCGAGCATGGGGAGCTACATGATAAAGTACGGTCTGTTCGAACCCACCATACCTGTCACTAGTATTGTTGTTGAACAGGGGCACTTCATGAAGCGACCGGGGAAGCTCTTCATAGAGGTTCAAGGCGATGCAACTGATATTAGGCTCGTGAAGGTGAGCGGGACCTGTGTGATTGTCATGCGTGGACTACTACTGATATAGGTCTTCGACTCTGATGACACTCTACAGCACCTATGTCAAGCATCCAGTCACCTGCCCGAGCCGTGACCAGGCATAGTGGACACTGTGAGCATGGCGATTGATAGGGGTCGTCGTTCCGATGCTGCGTCTTGCAGACATGAGGCAGGAGCTGCATGGTTAGACATGAATCATGGTGACGAATGGCAATATGAGAATCCTCTCACACGCCAGTAGTGTCGATGCAGCGGCGAATGTTGCCACGACTCTTGTGGCGTCTACTTCATCGAACCGCAGGCAGTTGTGGCTTCTTCTCTTTCCGGGCTCTATGGTGAGCTTCGCCAATTCGTGAACCAATGTTCGACACAATGAGAAATGCCTAAATAGGCCGCAATATGCCCGGACGTCACAGATGGAGTGAGGTCTGCACTTGTCGAACTTCGAGGAAACAATGAAAGCCGAGCTGAATACGGTGAACCAAGCACTCGCCGAGTACATGGACCTGAAGGTCAAGCAGGGTCAGCAGCTTGGGCTGATACACGAACACTACTACCGCAGTGTCACCGAGTACCTCACTCGGGGGGGCAAGCGACTACGCCCTCTTTTAGTGGTCACTGGCTATAAGGCTGTCAGCGAACAGGTGAAGCTCAAGCATCTCTACAGAGCATCATGTGCCCTCGAACTGCTCCATAACGGGTCGCTTCTACACGATGATCTGATAGACCATGATGAAACCAGACGCGGAGGACCCACGATGCATGCTCTCTACAGGGAGTGGTACAAGAAGAACAGGCGATCTGACGAGGAACGAGCCAGAGACTTTGGTGCGGCGATGGCAATCCTCGGTGGTGATATACTCCTGAACATGGGCTGTCAGATAATAACCGACTCCAACCTTGACCCAGAGACTGCCACTGCGTGTTTCAAGTACTATCAGGACGCATACCAGCAGCTTGCTGATGGCGTCATGTTGGAGATGGTGATGATTCAAGACCCGAATGCCTCACCAGACATGTACTTGACAATGGTTCGCCTGAAGACGGCTGTGCTGTTTGAGAAGTCTCTCCTCATGGGTGCGACTATGGCCAGAGCATCCGCATCACAGCTCTCCGCTCTTGGTACGTTTGGTGTAAAGGTCGGTCAAGCGTTTCAGATGCAGGATGATATACTTGGTTCGTTCGGAGATGAGCGAGTGACAGGCAAGTCGGCTGATGGGGACATTCGCGAGGGCAAGAAGACGATGCTTGTCATACAGGCGTATGCTCTCGGCTCAGAAGCCCACAGAAAGACACTGGAGTCGCTGCTCGGTAAGCAAAACATGACTGCGGATGAGGTTGCGACGGTTCGCAAGGTGTTCAAGGAATCGGGCGCCCTAGATGCTGCGACGAGAATCATGAAGCAGCTTCTCGCCGAAGGAAAGGCCGCTCTAGACAGCGCCAAACCACCACTGAACCCCAAGGGCAAGCAGTTCCTAGTTGATCTTGCCGACTTCTTGATAGAGAGAGCATACTAGGCGAGCGCATCATCCGGTCTCGATGAGACGAAGCGAGAGGAGAATCATGTCCTCCCCCTTAGCGTCGAGTAGGTGTTCCATCTCCCGCTTCAGAGATGGTGCTTGAGTGTTGAGATACTCCTCCAGCTCTCTCCGGGACGCTGTCAGAGCCTTTCTCATGTTCTCCACATGCTTCAGCATCAGTCGAAGTGAAGCTTCATCCGTTGGCTTCCCCGCGAAGAGCTTGGCTCTCATCGTACGGAGTATGTCCTCCGCAATGGCCTTTGACTCGCTTACTACGCGGTCTCCCGTCCTCCCAGGAATCTCATAGCCCGCCACAAATGCGCGCTGCGCCTCTTCCAGCTGCCTGATCTTGCGTGGGATTAACACATCCTCAATCCGGTCTTCTACCACAAGCCTCTTCCAAGCCCTGTTTCCGTGAAGTTCCAGTGGGGCCACGTATCCCTTGGCTTGCATCCTTGCTAGGAGTTTCCTGAACCCCTCTAGTGTGGTCAGTGAGTGTCTGCTTGATATGTGCAGAAACTTCTGGAATAGTGTCGCTTCGAACTCCACTATTGCTGTTCCAAAGGATGACAGTGCGCTTCTCTCGAGCAGGCTGTCATCAATGTCCTGTGGTTCCGGTGATGCAGACAACCGCACACCCCGCTGAATTCCTAAGTACTAGTAGTACTATAACGCATATAGAGATTTGCAGAACGGCATACTGCACCATTTAGCGAACAATCTTAGCAATTATCGGTAACTAACACTCGTGCGCCGATGAAGTGACATGCCCGAGGCAGTGTTCATCATGTGCTGCCGCTGTACGATCTAGACTACTCCTCTTCGCTTGAGGACCACTACAAGTGCGACAACTGCTATCAACACGCCCACTCCGACAGAGAGAGTCATCGGATCAAGTACCACACCCCCTGTTTCGGAAACGATTTCAACTACGCGTGTGCGCAAGTTGTATGTGTGATTGGCATCGTCAACAATGACCACACGGAACGTCACGTTCGTAGAAGAGGTGTACGGTCCGAGCGTCTTCTCGTAGGTGGTCCAGCCAACACTCATGGCCACGCTCTTCTCGCCTGAACCATCATCATAGACGAGGTTGACTGCAGATATCCTCCCGCGTGAGAGTGCATCAGTGTGATATGTGATGGTTATGCTGTTTCCAGAGGCCGCCGGGTTTATCTTGTGGGTGACATTGTCAATGACTCCGGTATGAGTGAGAAGAACGGGCGACAGATATGACGTCAGATTGATCGAAACGATGTTCAGCCAGTACTCAACAAACCCACCATCATCAGATGTGCCCGTGCGCGTGTAGGTTTCAGAGTTGTTTGCGCCAGCGACAACAGTCTGAGTGACCGTATCAACAGTGAGCGAGTGCAGCGCGCACATGGACGTGTTCATCGAGATGGGATAGGTATGGTTGTTCCTGATCCTAAAGAGAAGTGGGAATTGAGTATTGGGCTCCACATAGACAGCTGCGTCCATCTGGATATCAATGCCTAGAGCCTCTTCGGAAGTCGCATTGATGGCGAGTCTCGATGCACGGGACGGGTTCCAGCTGTCGAGAGCGACGCTGGCAGCTTGAAGGTAAGCTTCGGAAAGGCCTATACTCGTCGTGGAGCTAATCGCAGCAATTGTGTCCTGTGCAGTCTCAAGCTGGGTCTCCGCCAGTGACATCAATTCCAGATAACGGTTCACCCACACCGCTTGGCCGAATACCATGTTGTTTACCCGGTCAAGGATTACGAGTCTTCGGTTCAAAATGGCATCTACAAGGTCCGCATCAGCAATCTGCCCGTTTGGTCCGGAGGGGTTCTGTACGAATACAGCATTCAGCACCTGACCGACGAACGATGCGGAGTGGCCGTCACTGGCGCCAACAAAGTTCTTGAAATAGGCTGCTTCCCCACCGTAGAAGTATCCTGTGTTTACGATTTCAACTGCATCGTAACCATAATCGTCGAAGCGCTCGTAAGTGTCAGCATAAGAAGCGTCGATTGTGGGATGGCAAAGGATGGCGATGGCACCCTGTCCATGTGCTTGGTCCACTGCTTCTTGTTGACTGGACGTCCATATGTTCTCCGTCAGAGGGAATGCGACAGTGTGATGGACCGAAGACAGTTCCGCCCCAACAACTATGTGCACATCTAGGCCATGTGGTTGCGCGATGTCACGGACCGCCATCGCTCCTGTCACTCCTTCTATCGGCGTAGGATTCTTGTGTGCGTGGTCTGTGATGACCATGAAGTCAAGTCCCTTGTTCAGTCCAGCTGCAAGCATGCTCTCAGGAGTGTCAGCTCCATCACTATGTGTGGTATGATCATGAATTAGTCCAACAAACATGCTGTATTCCTGTAGTTCTGTTGTGCCTAGGCTTGGGCCTGTGCCCGCTCTCACGGCAGCGAGTTCGGGAATGACCGCGGTCCTCTGTGTGTTGTGCGCGACCCAGTCAATGACATTGAGACTGAACTGGAAGTGTGAATCTCCATGCCCGTATGACCTCTGGCGATACACGTAGAATGGCCCCGGAGCTCCGGAGAATACGACTCTTCCCGCCCCGGCCTCTGCAATCGCCACAATGCTCTTCCCATCCTTGGTGACCACAGTAGTGGCATTGCCCGTGACCTCCAGAGAGCAACCAAAGAGCTGGTCGCCCTGAATAAGAAGATCTGTGACTCCGACAGTCAGACTGTGTGCGACAAACGAACTGGTAGTGTCGCGTGTCTTGTCCTCGTTGAAGATCACCCCATAATCCTCGGAGATGGGGTTCAGGTTCTTGCCTGAGAATCCCCACCAGTTGTCGCTGTCTGCACCGACCAGTACAAGCCCGCCTCCATTTCTTACGAACGCATGGACCGCCTCTACCTCAGAGGCGGTGAGTGCAATCATGGGGAAGAAAATGACCAGGATGTCATATCCGGTCAGTACTCCCGAATCGAGTGCTTGGTCAAAGTTGGTTGAGGAGTTGTAACCATTGACACCGAGCATCCACCCAAAAAGTGACGCGTTTCCCGGTGCCCACAGGCTGCTCCCGTTCGCAGTGTGCGCCTCGTCAAACAGCACGTTCTTGGAAAGAAGACCGTCTGCAGTAGCCATGCTGCCTGTGTCAGCAGGATGGCTCATGTTGACAAAAGGACTCGATGTCATGATGAGAAGCAGAATGACTAGGTCAAGTACCGGGTGTTTCAATGATGGAACCTCTTCGGAGATGGTACAGCCTAGTATTGGGTGTGGCAAGACATAAGCCTTCTTCCAAGTGCAGGACGAAAGAGCGCGACATGCTGAATGAGACGAAAGAGGGCGTGTGACAGCGGCCGTAAGGTTGGACACTCACGGGATTGGCCAAGTACTCCTGCACGGAGTGTGTATGAGTGAGACTCCAGGCCTTCACACCGGTCTACCGAGCCATGCGAAGGTTGTAGACGCTCACCACTAGGCGTCCAAGACCTGCTGAAAGAACGCTCACAAGGCTCTCAGCGCCATCTCGATTAGAACAGAAAAATAAGACCGGTCCCCATCCAAGCGTCGGGGGCCGGGCAAGTCATGTGTGACTCCTAGAGCCAGACTGATTGGTACTCGGTCTGGACTCGCAAAGTGCCATCTACTTCTTCTTCATCAACGCAACGATGATGACTATTACGACCACCGCGCCAACACCTATCCCAACGTATAGTAATGTCATGTCGACGGGTGGATTGGTGGCATACTTCAGACCAAAGTCAATCGTTTGGAGTACCAGATAGTAGCCGTCCAGAGTGACACCGTAGTATTGATGAGAATACATTGGTTGGTAGTCACCGTATGGTGAAGCTCCTGAGACCACTATCACCCCATTGCCGCTCGAACCTGCGTTGATTTCAATGGTCATGGCGACAAATGCCCCTTTTGCACCCGCTGTATGGGCGTAGGGATTGAGTGTGTCACTGTCCACAATGGTCGCATTGCCACCATAGTACAGCAACGGGTAGACATTCGGAATGTTGACCGTTTCTAGTGCTACGGGTGCGACATTTTCGCCGGGATTGGCGCTATTGCTGCCGTACAAGAGTGTGGGACCATGCATCAGCACCTTCGTGACATTGTGCACGATGCTCGCGACAAAGGCATTTGTGCTCGTGCCGTTGGCCACAGGCCTGTATGCTGCTGCGCAATTTGAAATCGGGTCTTGGACTGCAGTCGGCTCTCCATAGACGTGGGACTTGACAGCCTCGAGGATTGCTGTCATGTTATCGTTGATAAACTGGCCGTCATTCGCACCACCGTGGTAGTCCGAGTCGTATGCAACCCAAATGAACTTGTTACCAGTCGCAAACCAAGCCGCTATGGCATCCCTCTCTGCTTGGAGATAGCCTGAAGTCGCCCCGTATATGGACGTCAGCACAAGTCCGTCAAGGTCTGACAGAAATGTCGAGTTGATGCCTCCCTTGGCCCAGACGGTCTCATATCCGAGCCTAGTCAGGTTCGCGCTCAGCAGGTTGTCAAGCGGTGCGATACCCGCCTTGTACTCGCCATGCGAATACGAGAACCCAATCTTTAGAGGTTCTGGGGTCTGTGCTGCTGCTGGTGGCGGACCAATCAGGATTGGAATGAAGAGAGCTGCAAGCAATGCTAACGATGCAATTCTCTTCACTTGAAGTTTGGAATCCATTGTTCTAATCCTCCGTATGGTCTTCAAGGTCGAAGACAATACTCGTGCTGGTTCGTATGATAAAACCTTTTCGAGATGCACTCGGACAACTTCACTTGACCTCTTCCACGAACATGAAACGACTAGGAGTATCCACATCCTTCTTGTGGGCAACCTTTGGGCCTCCTAAGGCGTGCCTGTTGTGAATGAGAACCGCAAGAGACCCGCGGGAAACGGATTGGATTGCACGACGCTGGACATAGTGCCGCTGTTGAAAAGGCTTAATTACTCTGGTCTGACTAGTCCATGCTTGTAACCTCCAGAAAGGAGTCAATCCAACGAGGATTCAACATGAGCGAGTTTGAGTCTGCTGCCAACACCAAGAAGATTGTGCTTGGTGTGGTCGTTCTTGCTGTCGTAATTGGTGGCACTGTCATCGGCATGTCCCTTATCGGTGGCGGTCCCACTGGACCCCCCGGAAAGGCACTGACCATTCTTACGAGACATGATGTGTCAATCCAATCCGTCTTCCGAAGTGCATTCCTGAACAGCGACTTTGCCAAGGCGAATCACATCACGGAGATCACATGGAAGACGTCCACTGGGGAGTTCTGGGACGAGCTAATCGCGGCTGGTGGCATTGATGTGTGTTGGGGTGGCGGTCCCACGCTGTTCGACCAGCTGCTCAGAGACGGCCGCCTTGCCCCTCTCACCAGTCCTCTCATGACTGCTGCTCTCGCAAGGGTCAACAACACATTGGCTGGTGCAGACATGAAGCGCAACAACACCCTTGGTCAGACAATGTGGGTGGCAGCAGCCATCTCATCGTTTGGATTCATCGTGAATCATGCGTTCTTGGATGAGTATCAATTGCCAGTACCCCACAAGTGGACCGACCTTGCAAATGCCACATATGGAAAACTACTGCCCACAATCCCGACGTTGGCGATGGGTAATGCGCCGGGTACCACATCCAACACACGAATCTACGAGATCATAACACAGGCTCTTGGATGGGATGATGGTTGGATTACCATGGCGCGCATGGCAGGGAGTGCTCGCATATACCCCGGGTCTGTTGAAACCCAGACCGCTGCAGAGACAGGGCAAGTTGGCGTTGCAATGGCGATTGACTTCTACGGCTACCTGAGCCAATCAAAGAACCCCGACTGCGAGTACATCATCCCGCAGGGACAGACGATTGTAAATGGAGACCCGATTGCCATTCCCTTCAATGCTCCCAACATGACTCTGTCAGAAGGGTTCTTGGACTGGATGTTTATGCCGGAGACACAAGCACTGTGGCTGAACCCCAATATCATGCGGATGCCCGTAATGAGAGAGGCATTTGACACTCCATATGGCTCGACGAAGACTACTCTCTATGCGACCTTCAACCAGACTGTTCAGAACACTGGCATAGACTTCAATGATACCCTCTCTGTCCTGACGAATACTGCCTTCACGAAGTATTTCGAAGCTGTATTCACCGACGCGCATAACGAGCTAGTCTCCTGCTGGGACCTGATGGTGGATGCTCTTCTTGCCGGTCATATTTCAGAGGCTGAGTTCAACAGCTTCGCCATTCAGATGGGAACTCCAGTAACAATCGTAGACCCAAAGTCATCGCTTTCAAGAAAGTTTACGGTCCAGTATGCGATTGACATGAACAGTGACATGATTTCTGACCCGACTTATGCAGAACAGGTACAGAATCTGTGGACGACAGCAGCGAAGGCTCAGTATGCCGCAGTCTATGCAGCCGTTGACGCGCTTGTACCATAGTGTTCATTCCACATCAAGCCCGCTAGAGTTTCGCGGTTGCGTAAGCAAGACGAGCCTTGCCCGTGTGGCAGGGCTCACCGCACCACCTTAGGTCACAGGTCCGGACAACCGATGGCATGCCGAGTCTGTTGACTGTAACGTTGCAGACTGACAGTCAAATTCGAAGAAGGCTACGGATACCTATAATAGACAGGCTGCGAACAGGGCTTCAGCGTCCTGCCCTGTTATGCCGTCAGAGCTACGTACGCCTTCGCAGTAGGTGCGAGTCCAGTACTCAGACGTCCCCACACGGCAGTTCGTGAGGCGAACCTGACAGATGCGCGAGAAGCAGCCCGCTGATGAGCCAGAACTTGAGTCGGCACGCCCGTTGGACCAGCTGCTCTCGGGACTTCGGAGGCTTCCAGCTTCTGTAAGGTCCCGAATGAAGCGACTACGTACTTCAGTAGTGTCGCACTCTTCGTGGCATCATCGGGTGAAACGCCTTCTGAGGAACCCCCGGAGTTCGATTGCCGAATCCATATCGAAGATGCGACGCGAGTTGGACTCTTTGTCGTGGTTTCAGATAGCTGCAGTACTCACGGTGTTCATGCTGTTCCTTGTTCTGCCTCTGCTGAGCGTCTTCTTCATGGCCTTCTACGACACAACCACGGGCCTGCCTTCACTCGTGAACTTTGTGACTCTGTTCAGGGACACCAACTTCTGGCCTTGGCAGTACGACCCTGAAACCGGTTGGACTAGTTACGTAGACCTGACCACAGTCACATCCGGCGGGGATCTAGTCGTTCTTCAGGGGTGGGACTTCGGCGCGGTTCTGAACTCCATCTATGTGGCTGTCATAGTGACTGCCTTCTCAGTCCTGCTAGGCGTCTTCTTTGCTTTCGTGATTGCAAGGTACGACTTTCCCGGCAAGTCGGTTGTCCGAACACTGTTGATATTCCCAATTCTGGCCACTCCGTTCATAGGCGCCATTGGCATTGAACGTTTCATGGGTCGTGCAGGCTTCTTCAACAATCTCTTCTATACAACGCTTCAGTGGATTCCCTTTAGATTCGAACTTAGAGGGCTGGCTGCAATAGTGTTTGTGCAGAGCCTTTCGCTGTTCTCACTGGTATACCTCAATGCGTACTCCTCGTTTGTGGGGATTGACCCGTCACTTGAAGAGCAGGCTGAGAACTTGGGCGCCACTGGCTTCACTCTATTCAGGAAGGTGACTCTCCCGTTGGCCATGCCCGGTATCCAGGCCGGTGCGATACTGACCTTCATCTTGAGCATTGAAGACCTAGGGACTCCACTAGTGTACTCCGAAGACCAGCAGGCCCAGAAGACCATGGCCTATCAGGTCTATCAGAGCATTATCAGCAGGCAGTCCGGTGTCATACCTCCTGCAGGTCCGGCCGTCGGAATGATACTACTTGTCTTTGCCCTTCTTGGTTTCCTCGCCATCCGTCGATATGCGTCCCTCCGGTCATACGCCTCGGGTTCCAAAGGCGGCCAGTGGAATCCTCGTACAAGAAGACTGAGCGCCGGGACATCTCTTGTTCTGTATTCGCTCATGATTCCGCTTCTCTTTCTCGCCCTAATCCCGAAAATCGCTGTCATCATCCTTTCCTTTGCTCGTACCTGGTCTACAGACTCCGTCCTACCTGACAGCTGGACGCTGGACAACTATTCTGTGCTGTGGCAGTATGACAATGTTGCAAACTCGATAAACCTCACTCTAATCTACGGTGTGATAGCAACCATCATCATAGTGTTTCTCGGAGTCAGCGCGGCATACCTCATCGCACGACGCGACATACCATTCAAGACTGGGCTTGACCTATTGGTCACATCGCCGATTGCACTGCCCGGCATAGTGATTGCGACAGGTTACTTCACTCTGTTCTACAACACTCCATTGCTCCCTCAGAATCACCCTGCCTTCCTGATAACAATGTCTTATGCAGTAAGGAAGTTCCCATTCACGGTGAGAGCTGCGTATGCGGGCCTGCAGTCGACTCCCGTGGCGCTGGAAGAGGCCTCCATGAGCGTAGGCGCCAGCAAGCAACAGACCTTCACCAAGATTGTGCTGCCGCTGATTGGAGTGAGTGTATTGGCTGGTGCCCTTCTCTCATTTGTCTACTCGGTCAGTGAGGTCAGTACCAGCCTGATTCTAGGAAGTATCGGTCACGCTGAGGCTCCGATGACCTTCTGGACCAATGAGATTCTGAACGCCACTGGGCAGTATGGTGGTTACTTCAACGCAGCCTGTCTGGGCGTGCTCATGATGATTCTCCAGATGATTGTCATTACGGTGACAAACAGGATACTTGGAGCTAGGTCTTCTGCAATGACTGGGATATGAGGTGCTAGAGATGGTAGAGATTCGCTTGGAGAACTTGAGAAAGACCTTTGGTGAGGTGGTCGCCACTGATGAGGTCAACATGACCCTACATGAGGGAGAGCTCTCGACGCTGCTCGGTCCCTCTGGCTGCGGCAAGACCACCCTGCTTCGGATCATTGCAGGGTTCTACTATCCGGACCACGGCAAGGTATACTTTGATGACCGCGATGTCACTCTGGTCCCGCCACACAAACGCAACACGGGGATGTGCTTCCAGAACTACGCTTTGTGGCCACACATGTCGGTGTTCGATAACGTGGCCTTTGGACTCAAGCTCAAACGTGTCAATGGCATGAAGTACACGCGGGCTGCCATTGAGAAGCGTGTCATGAACGCACTGAGTCTTGTCCGAATGGAGGGGCTTGAGAATCGTCACATCCATCAGCTGTCAGGCGGGCAACAGCAGAGAGTAGCACTGGCCAGAGCACTGGTCATCGAACCTGACGTGCTCCTCCTAGACGAGCCCTTGTCCAATCTCGACGCCAAACTGAGGAACGAGATGCGCGAGGAGATAATCCGTATCCACAGAGAGTTGTCAATCACCACTGTGTATGTTACGCATGACCAGCATGAAGCCCTGAGTATCTCCGACAGAGTCGCTGTGATGGACAAGGGATATGTTCAGCAGTTCGGAACGCCCAAGGAGATCTATACGATCCCCCAGACCATCTTCGTCGCTGACTTCATCGGACGCTGTACGTTCATCAAGGGCACGATTTCAGGGATTGACGACTATCTGGAGGTCAGGATTTCCAGTGGCTCCGTTCTGACTGGCAAGGCGACCATTAACGGCTATCCATTCGAGATGGGCGAGGAGGTCGTGTGTGCGATTCGCCCCGAGGCGCTCAACCTGACTCTCGCGGACCATGCTGACAATGAGATCACTGGTGTTGTCACACGGACCATCTATGTTGGGGATTCGCTTGAGGCGTACTTTGACGTGGGTGGCACCCCAGCCCAAGCGCTCTTGAAACCCGAGTCCAAAGTCAAGGTCGGGGACACAATCCGTCTGTATGCACCGCGTCAGGAGGTAATGGTTCTGCCGATGGGTGGTGTGGATGCTCTGAGAAAGGTCCCAGGCCACCCGCTCTTCACGCCTAGCGGCACCTCTACTGCCTCAAGTAGTGCCTGATGCTGACCGCCACCCCTCTCCTAAAGGCCCTCATTCCCCTGCCGCTCAGAAGCGCCTTTCCCACACCGAGCAAAACCCCTCTCGTGTCAGTCACAAGCACCTCCTCGCCGGGCCGAAGCTCCGGATCTGCATAGTGGATGAATCTCGCCAAGGCCGACTTGCCCTCCGCAACGAACTCCACGGCGTCGTCCTCGACTGCAACGATGTATCGTCTGTCCAGCCCTGCCTTGAGCATTGCGCTTCCACCCAGAAAGGTGGGGGTGAGCAGTCCTGTGTTGGGCACAAGTGTGAAGAGAACTCCCTCCTCAGAGTGTATCTGCCTTATCTTCCCGGTGGACCTTGAGACACTGATGCGAAAGTTCTCTGGGTGGAGTCTGTTCAGGTCGAGTGACCACTGATATGCAAAGACCGCCTTCAGTAGCCGTGTTTCCCACGGTGCAGGGTCATGTGTGTGGTCGGGTATCAACGATGCAGCCTCCGAGACACTATCGACAGAGTGGACGTGCGTCTTATCCAACACATCCCTGACAGAGTCTGTTGGTGTCCTTCTGGAAAGCCAGATTATTCTGTCATACTCTGTTTTGTCGATGAGTCTTCGGACTCTGTGAGCAGCGACACTGATTGTCTCGTGGTCAATTGTCTCCGGAAACACTGATTGCTGAGCTGGATGCACCTGCCCCAGTTCCCAGGGGACAACTCCTATCGGTGTCACGAAGTGGAGTAGCACATCTTCTGGTGCGACTCCGAGGACAAGCTTCAGCACATCCGGAGCGCTTTCATGGAATGGTCTGTCGCCTAGATGGGGCACGAGCACAACCGTCTTGGTCTTCACGTACGGATACCGTTCAATAATCCTTGAGTGGAATCTCTCGAATACGGGATGCTTTGCCGTTTCACAGCCGGTGTAGAAGACCGACACACCCGTACCGACTGGGTCTTCTCTCTCAATCTGCTCTCCGTGGTCTAGCAGAACGTGAAGCGCCTCCAGGAGTCTGGGGTGGGCCCGGGCCCTCTTTGAAGCCAGTTCAAGCAGCCGTCCCTCAGAGATGGCCTGTCGCACCGTGCGCATCTCGGCTGCTGTCACATATAGGTTATGCCGCATGAGAGCAAGGTCCCTCTCTGGCTTCTCCATTGTGCTCAGTTCTTGGACTGAAGTGCTGGAGCACACGGGGCAGGGACAGGTAAGCTCTCGGAGATCCTTCAAATGCACGCTGCCATCTGGCAGCATCATTCTGCCATCCTGAGCGAACTTCGCATATGAGGCCGAGTCGAAGAGGTCGCACCCCAGCAGAGTGGCGAAGGGGAGGAACATCGGATGCCCACAGCCGAACAGATGGACTGGTCTGTTGAGCGGAAGGTGCCTCTTCGCAGCCAGTGTTGCTCGCACGACATCTGCGTAGCGGTACTGCTCCATCATCGGAACGACCCCGCCGACAGGATGGACTTCGAAGTCAAGCTTGGCCATCTCAATTGCGGAGCGTTCTCGGAGGTCCGGAAAGACACCTCCCTGCACTGTGCCGGCGAGCATCATCTCGCCCTTCTCGTGCACGGACGCTGCTGCTCGTTCGAGTGACACTCGTACGTCTTCCTCAACCTTCTGTCGACCTACGTCCAGTGCAGAGAACACATCGAGTATCGTGCCTATGTCTGACCCTATCGCCCGTTGGAATCGGACTATCTCGAGGTGGTCAATCTCGTTCTCCGGAAGTGCATGGAAGTACATCTGGAATGTGCCGGAATCGGTCATTATCGGGCCGTCAAAGTCAAGAAGTGCATGCACCCCCTCGCTCAATGCTCTCTCTCTGAACTCGGCCCTTGACTTGATGATGTAGGAGTTCGTTATCACCATCTCGAAGCCGTATTGATGTCGAAGTTCCTTAGGAGATATGGCGGTCTTGCCCGGATGGACCACCGGCATGATGAGCGGTGTGGTCACTGCCCCGTGCCCTGTGGACAGCCTACCCAGTCTGGCCAGGCCATCACACGCTTTCACTTCGAACTGATCCATGCGCTATCGCGATGACTCACTTCGAACTCTTTAAGACAGTATGCGTCCGCCTGCGCCCGTGGATGACACAAGAGCTCTCCTTGTTCAGCGACGACGCAGGTCTGAGCCTGACCTTCTGGACGAATTCCAAGCTCTGGCTAGCACAGCCGGCTACACAGTGGTTGGCAGGTTCGATATTGTCGGTGGGCCCCACTCAAGATTCGGTATAAGCTCCGGCAAGGTAGACGAGATTCGCATCTGGATCGATGCCAATGACGTCGATGTTGTGTTGTTCTCACCGGGGCTTCTATCCTCTCAGATGTTCCGTCTCATTGAGGCATGGAAGACTGAAGTGCGCGATAGGGCACAGTTGGTCCTGGAGATATTTGACAAGCACGCCCAGACGGTACAGGCGAAGCTCCAGATTGAACACGCTCGGCTCAGATATGAGCTGCCCTTCATCAAACACCAGCTGAGAATGAGGCTGCAGAGGGAGCACACAGGTGCCAGGCCCGTTGGAGAACAGATTGGTGCAGGCGAGGACCTTCTCAATCTACGAATGATTGAGATTCGAAGGAGAATCGCGCTAATCAATTCCAAGTTGGAGGAGATATCGCGGTCCCAAGAGCTGGTGAGGAAGCGGCGTTCGGACAAGGGAGTCTTTGAAGTGACAATCGCAGGATACACCAACGCAGGCAAGAGCACGCTCCACAACGCGCTCACTGGCTCAGGCGTCGAGATTGCAGACCAGTTGTTCACAACACTTGCGACCAAGTCTTCAGAGATTCGAGTGCACGGACGCCGGCTCGTAATCTCAGACTCGGTCGGTTTCATTAGCGACCTGCCAAGCGCTCTGCTGAAGGCCTTCAACACAACACTCATGGAGCTTGCCGACACGGACCTGATTCTGCTTGTGGTGGACGGGTCAGACCAACCAAGCGAAATCCGGAGGAAGACGCTCTCCTGCCTTGACACATTCCGGAATATTGGTGTCAACTCGTTTGCCATCGTGGCGGCCTTGAACAAGACCGATTTGATTAGGCCTCAGGAGCTGGCCGAGAGAGTATCTGCACTGCAGGAGTTGGTCTCATGTGTTGTGCCAATCTCCGCTGCCAAGCGCACGAATCTAGAGGAGCTCCTTGATGCGATTGATCGAAACCTACCTGTTATGAGTCCATACGCGCTTCTGCTTCCGTATGGAGACCTGAGCATGTCCCTTCTCTCATGGATACACCATGTTGGGCTTGTAGAGTCCGAGTCATATGCCGAGGATGGCATTCAGGTCATTGCTCGGTTCGATCAGGCCTCCGCCGAGCGGCTGGTAAAGATCCTCCCAGCAGGTTCAGTCAGAAGAGTCACGCAGGAGTGAGCCATCTCAATCTATGTATCGCCTAATGCGATAGCCTTTTGACAAGTCCCTCATGCCTCCTACTGAGTGTGACACGTCTTGATAGTCATGGAGCTGAAGTCTGCCGACGACATCCTGTCAATGCTCGAGGGCAAACAGAGGATTGTACTATTTGGTGACTCTGGCTGCGCGCAGCTATGCGATGTGGGTGGCATTCTCCAGCTGGAGGACATGGAGGACCTCTTGCGGGCCCATGGGAAGGAGGTCTTAGGCTATGTCTTCGTTGAGGGCGGGATTTGCGACATGAACGCCCTTCGGCAGGCTGTCGCGGAGAGCAGCGCAATAATCAGACAGGCTGATGCTCTGTTGGTGCAGGCCTGCGGCGTCGCCACTCAGACACTCACACAGCTCCTGCCCGATAAGGAGTCCTTCCCTGCCACAGACTCGGAGTTCCTCGGCAATATGCCCGAGCGACACCATCACTACGAACAGTGTGCTCTCTGTGGTGAGTGCATCCTTCATCTCACAGGCGGTATCTGCCCGATTGCTAGGTGTGCCAAGGGCATATTGAACGGGCCCTGCGGCGGTTCTGTGGACGGTAAGTGTGAGAGAGACAGGAATACCGACTGCGTGTGGCAATTGATATACGAGCGGCTCAAGTCCCTTGGGAAGCTCGAGAACATCAGGCGCATCTGGGAGATAAAGGACTGGAGCAAGGCAAAGGGTCCACGGGCAGTGGTCCATCTTGAGGAGTAAATGCACAGGGCGCGTGGAGAAGTTCATCCCGATGTCCAGCTCACCTGAGCGACAATGCCCTCACGTACTGCTCTGTAGACTCATCCACTCGTATGTCTGGTGTGAGCGCACCGTTACATCATGCGGGACATAGGTCCTACGCGGACTGCTTCTTGGCCACTCAAGTGTTCCTGACGCGGTCAATGGTCTGCGTGACACATTGCATGGCTTCTGGATTCCTAGCCATCTAGTTCCTTGCAGTGGTCGGTCTGGCCGTTACCACAGTTGCCATAGTTCTCTACATGACACTCAGGTCACCGAACACGACTCACATCTCGTAGATGTCGGTCCCATGACCTCCAGTCACGAGTCATGCATTGGGAAAGCTGATAAGCAGACCGCCTGAGGAACCGACAGACAGGCTATCAGGAGAAGACCGAACTCGTGCTCAGTCACTTTCAATCTCTGCTTGAGCGGGGCGACTTTGTCGTGACCGGTGAGGTGGGTCCCCCGCACGGTACAGACCACTCCTTAGTGACTGAGCGGGTCCGGGTCGTGATGGACCACTGTGATGCAGTCAATATAACCGACAACGTTCGTGGTATTCCCACAATGAGCAGCATGGTGTGTGCACACTTCGTACTCAGGGCCGGAGCCGAACCCATTATGCAAATGTCGACAAGAGACCGCAACAGGGTGCTCTTTCAAAGCGATCTCTACGGGGCGTATGCTCTCGGCGTCAGAAACGTGATGTTTGTCACTGGTGACCACACACTGTTGGGCACTCATCCCCAGACGAAGATGGTGTACGACATTGACTCAGTGCAGGCTCTTCAGATTGCCAGTCACCTGATGACCGGACGTGACTTGGCCGGCACTGAGCTGGAGGGCACTCCTCAGCTATTCATAGGTGCCACCTTCAATCCATATGCTGATCCGATGGAGGTCCAAGCATGGCGCGTGGAGAAGAAGCAGTCTGCAGGCGCGCGGTTCTTTCAGACCCAGGCCATATACGACACGGACAGGTTTCGAGATTTCATGGGCCTCATAGAGGGTATTGACGCGAGTGTCCTTGCTGGTATCATACCACTGAAGAGCGCAAAGATGGCACGGTTCATGAACGACAGGATTCCCGGAATCAAGATACCTTCCGAGGTGATTGAGCGGCTCGAGTGCTCGGGTGACGGCCTTCACGGCGACGAGAAGCGAGAAGCGATGAAGCGCACAGGCATCACCATTGCTCTGGAGACAATACGAGAGGTCCGCTCGGTCAAAGGAGTTAACGGCATTCACATAATGGGTGTTGGCTGGGAGGATTGCATTCCGGAGCTTGTCAGAGGGTCGGGCCTGTATCCGCGGCCTGTGAGAGGTGAATGACGACATGCTGGTGTTCAAGAGAGAGCAACAGGTCTTCGACTTCAGTGGGGTCCGCATCGGCGGTCAACCGGGTCAGCATCCAACCGTCCTTGTTGGAGGGCTGTTCTTCAAGGGCCAGCCCATTGTCGAGAGTACAAAGGATGGCACCTTCAACAAAGAGATGGCTCGCGAGTGGGTCCAGACCGGGGTCGACATGGTGAACAGGACAGGACACCCTCTGATAATCCAGGCGTTTGGAAGAACACCCCTTGCGATGGAGAAACACCTCTCATGGCTCTCTGAGGCTTTCGATGGGCCGTTCATGTTCGAGTCAACAAGCGCAGACGCGCGGGTGCGGGCAATCGAGTACTGCTGTGAGACCGGCTTGGCAGAGCGGGCAATCTACAACTCCATCAACATGTCCATGAAGGAGGACGAGAAAGCGCTCCTGAGAGAGAGCTCAATTGACAAGGCTGTGGTCCTTGGCTGGGCCCCTCGTGCAACGTCACTCGTCGACCGCATGGCAGTAATAGAGAAGATGGTTGCAGAGGCAGAGCAACTGGGCATCACAAGGCTCATGGTGGACCCGGCAACACTACCCGTCGGTGCGGGCTACGGGCTAGAATACCGCACGCTCTTGGCTATCAAGTCACAGCTGGGTCTCCCAACCTGTCTGGGACCGCACAACGCACCATCGGCGTGGAGGTTCATACGAGAGCCTGGTTTCGACGACGAGGGGACACATCTTGCTGCCGTTGTTGCAGCCACGGTCAATGCACAGGTGTATGCCTGTGACTGCATCATGTACGGCTCAATGCTGCGTACCAAGCAGGTGTTTGCTGCGGTTGCCCTGACTGGAAATGCCATTGCGTCGGCTGCCGCCGAGACCAATGAGGCTCTGGGACTAGACCGTGAGCTCTTCGACCCACCGACATTCGAGTGAGGGATGCACTGATGGTTCACAAAGACCGTGAGCAGCGCTGGCCACCGGTACCGGGCGACTTTGAAGTCAAGGACCCGAGTGCAAGCGTGGCTGTGTGCACCCTTGGCAAGAAGTTCGATGTCCCAGCCAAGTATGCAATAATCGGGACCTGCAAGACCGAGAACATCGGCATTGAGCGGATGATTGCCAACGTCATATCAAACCCCTCCATACGGTTCTTTGTGTTGGCTGGTCCTGAGGTGCCGGGGCATCGTACCGGTGCTTCAGTGAGAGCACTGTACCGCAATGGTGTGGACCCTGACACGCGTCGCATTCGGGAGGCCGAGGGCGCCATCCCGTACATTGAGAACGTCCCTGTCGAGGCCGTGGAGCGTTTCAGACAGCAAGTGGAACTCGTTGACATGCTGAACGTGTCCGACCCTGAGAAGATAGCGGCAACGGTGGATGAACTGCTCTCACGACAAGTTCATCCGTTCTCTGCCGAGCCCATGTGGGTCACCTTCAGGGCCTCCAGAGAGAAGACAAAACAACGTATGGTCAGTGGTGATGTCTATGTTCTTCCCGAGTACGGTGTTGCGCTCGAACCAGACAGCGGACTGGTTCAGAGACGTCAGTCGCTTGTCATGGTGACGCGTCATCCGTCGTTAGTGGGGGTTGAACTCAGACACAGTGATGAAGGCGGGACTCTACTGTCTGTAAGGGAGGTCTAGTCATGTACTTCTTCGAGAGAGAACAGTACATCTACAACATCGCCGGCGTCCGCATCGGTGGCGTAAGAGGCGAGACCCCAACTGTTCTGGTTGGAACGATATTCTACAGTGGTGACAAGGTGGTCGCGGACCACAAGAAGGGTTTGTTTGACAGAGACGCCGCCCGACGGCAGATTGAGGAACAGGACCGGGTCTCAGAGGTCACAGGCAATCCCGCGATGGTTCAGGTCTTTGCCGAGTCGTCTGCGGCAATGGTCCGTTACATCGACTTTGTCTCTGATGCTACCAGCTCACCGTTTCTCATCGATTCGACAGACGCTCAGGTCCGGCTGGATGGGCTCCGGCATTGCCAAGAGACTGGCCTCCTAGACCGAGCCGTATACAACAGCATCAACGCCTCAGTGACGGATGAAGAGATCCGGGGACTTGAAGAGACTCGACCTCAGAGTGCCATCATACTGGCCTTCAATCCGCACGACTCCACGATTGCTGGAAGACGGGCTGTACTGGAGCAACCGGTCTCGGGTAGGGACAAGGGCTTGCTGGAACTGGCCCGAGAGTTGGGTGTGACGAAACCCCTTGTGGATACGGCAACAACTGCCATCGGTGCTGGAGCCGGCACATCCATTTCCTTCATCATGGTCGCCAAGACTCTCTACGGTCAGCCTACTGGCTCAGGTGTACACAATGCTCCCACATCATGGCCGTGGCTGAGGGCTTACAAGAAGACTGACAGAGACGCATATGAGGCCTGTGACACCGCATCTCCACTCCTCGTTCAGGCCATGGGCGGAGACTTTGTTCTCTACGGCCCAATCAGCAACGCACGCAGGGTCTTCCCTGTGGTCGCAATGGCTGACGTATTCGCAGCCGAGTCAGCAAGCATGGAGTTTGGGCTCACACCCGAGGAGAACCACCCGTTTCGAAAGCTCCTGTAGTCTGCGAGGTGGTCTGGTGAACTTCCAATTCATCCGTCCGCGAAGCATAGGGGTTTCATCTCTGCGCGGAAAGCCCTACTACACTGTGGCCTCGGTTGAGCTCGGCAATACGACCACGAAGTGCATTCTGATGACGACAAACCTTCAGACCGCTGAGGTCTTCGAGCTCGCCAAGGAGGTCAGGATGACCCGTTCCGTGCGCCCTCCAAGAGTTGGCGAGCAGGTCTTTGGCAAGACTCTGGTCGGTGTGGAACTGACGCGCGAGGCGGTGACTGATCTGGTCCGTGACGTGATTCTAGCAGCGGTGGCCAGTGCCAGAATTGACTTGAAGACCGACGTTCACTTCGTTGTGAGATCGACCGGTGTCACTGCCGGCTTCTCCACACCTGAGGAGGTGGATGAGTTGGTGCGTGCTCTTGCGGAGGGATGTCTTCAGGCTGGAGCACCAACCCGGTCAATGACCGCCGCAATGAGTGAAGACGCTCTTCCCCCCTCATTGAGAGACTATACTTGGCTGAGAAAGGTCTACTTCGATGGGGCCATCGCAAGTAGTCTTCCGCCGTCTACAACAGAGATAGTGGCCAATGAGATGGAGGGGGAACTCGTCACGGCTGGGATAAAGGGAGCCGTCAAAGGCTCAGGTATGGACTTTCGTAACCCTGTGATGACCCTAGACTTCGGTACAACTCTTGCTGGCCGCGTGACGGACAACTCCTACCCCTATGCGCGTACCATTGGTTCCTTTGCGGGTCTCGCAGGTGCTATCCCTGATGCTATAGTCCGAGGTTCAGGACTCGTCAGTCGCGAAGACGGCTGTGCACTCGACCTGCCAAATACACCCTCCACATTTCGTGTGGCCGTCGATTCTGAGTGGGTGGAGTCAGCCGAGCGCATGATCCGGGTTGAGCCTGTGCCCGTAGGAGTGAATCGGTTTGGAACAGTCCCTGTCAACCCTAAGGCTGCTGCGGAGGCCGGTGTCACCATGATTGGTGTGGATGTGGGCACGGACGGCTCTGACCTCTGCAGACTTGAGGAACTCGGGGCGGCCATAATGGCTGAGCATGACTCAAGGTATCTACTTGCCGTTGTGGACCTCGTTCAGACTGCAACGGTACAGCGCATTGTCACCCTTGCGTCCCAGAACGGGCTGGTGATGCAAGACACTTCACTCGGGATAACGGGTCGTGCTGCCACGACTGGTAGAAAGCCCGAGCTCATCGCAGGCTCACTGAGACTGCCTGACGGGACAAAGTGGACCGACAGTCATCAGCTTGTGTTTGTCGAGGACGGACTCGCCATTGGTGCCGCTGTTGCCGCCCGGTGCATGAACTCGATGGGTACTGTGGAGCATCCGATGGGCGGCAGGAGAGGTGACAGGTGCATAATGGCCGCGCGAATGAAGCTTCAGTCCGACAGACAGTCTGGGACTCGACACGATGCAGGTTCGGACGCTTGAATCTCATACCGATAGGTTTTATCGCCCCAACGCCCCCGTCGCTTCGGGGATAGCGCATGCTTGTGATTCCAATAAGGACTAGGATAATCACCCCCGAGGATGACATCCTTGACGTGCTTGTGGATGCTCTCACCGCATCTGGAGAGCAGCTTCGAGATCGAGACATCCTCGTAATTGCTGAGACCCCCCTCGGGACAACTGAGGGAACAATTGTCAAGCTCTCAGACGTTCAGGTCTCCCCTGAGGCCAACAGACTCGCTGGGAAATACGAGTTGATTCCTGCTGTGGCCGAACTCGTGTTACGCGAGGCCGACGAGATTCTTGGCGGAATCCCTCATGTCCTCCTCACAATCAAGAATAACACACTGATGGCAAATGCAGGTGTTGACAAGTCGAACAGTCCTCCGGGTACTGCCACGCTGCTCCCCAGAGACCCAAAGGCCAGTGCCGCTCGCATTCGTGAGCAAGTACGAGTCAGATATGGAAAGGACATTGCTGTGATGATAATCGACAGCAGGACACAGCCGCTTCGGCTCGGAAACATAGGAATGGCACTTGGCGTGGCCGGCTTTCGTCCGGTTGCAGATGATCGTGGGCGCAAGGACCTGTTTGGAAATGTGCTCAGAATCACCCGACGCGGAGTTGCAGACAATCTTGCCTCTGCTGCGACAGCCCTCATGGGCGAGTCTGATGAGGCAACACCTGCGGTCATCATAAGGGATGCGCCCGTCGAGTTTGTAGACCAGGCCTTTGACTACTCTGAGATGTGGATAAGTCCGCGTGAGTGCATGTACATGGCAATCTTTGAGCAGTGGCGACGAGATGGTCCGGCAAGCAGAGTCTAGTGGTATGCATGCTGGGCGCACACGCACAGAGCTGCTGTGTGCTCTCTTCGAGGCTTGAGAGCGTGCCTCGTCCGCAGAAGTGACCCCGGTCTTCGGAGGGTCTGACTGCGCGACGACAGGCGCCGGACCGATGATTTGTACTCACAACGTTATTTAAGCGGCCAGCGTGGGAGTGGTTCAAATGCGCACGTACCGATAGTACCATAACCCCCAGTAAGGGTTTTCACCCGGCCACCAAGGAGTAGTGAAGACATCAGTGCCAGACAGCTCAGTGCTGATAGACGTAAGCGCGGCAGGCGCCTCGGGAGATATGTTCCTGTCCGCACTAATTGACCTTCTAGGCGACGACCAGGCTCTCGTGCCTGTCGCGGCAAGTCTCCTCATCTATGACCCTGCTCTCAGAGTAAGGGTGATCTCAGGTGCTTCAGGTGCCGGGTCGGGGAAGCGTCTTGAGATTGCTCGAGACAACCAGCTTCGACTGTCACCTGTCTCGATGCATGGCATAGTGAAGACTGTGAGCGAGGAACTAGAGCTGTCTTCCACTGCGAAGACGCTGTCAGACAGGGCTCTCTCCATACTGCTTGAGGCTGAGTCAAGAGTTCACGATACACCGCTGGAGAGCCTCCATCTTCACGAGACTGGTACCATTGACACGATACTCGACATTGTTGGCACCATGTACTTGCTCGAGCGTGCTGGTCTGCTCGGTCGGGCGAGATTCCTCTCCACCAAGGTCGCTGTTGGCAGTGGAAGCATACATACGGAACACGGTGACCTCGAGGTCCCTGTTCCCGCTGTGGCAGAGATTCTTGTATCTCACGACGTGCCATTCCACACCGGCGACGCAAAGACGGAGGTCCTGACCCCAACTGGTGCAGCGATACTTGTCACGTTAGCCAATGAGTACCTGGAGTCTGCTGATGGCTTCATAGCGCGAAAGCAGGGCCTGGGCTTTGGAAGCCGTACGCTTGGGACCGTGCCGAACGCGATGCGAATCCTGATTGGAGAAAGGGCACCTGCGACTGAGCCTCCCACCGAGGTCGCTCCGCCCTCGAAGAGCGAGGCAAAGGCAGAAGCCCGCAAGCCGCTTCCAGCCGAACAACAGGCAGGTCAGAGAATGGAGGTCCTCGACTCCTGGGCCGACGATGAGGTTGTTGTTATCGAGGCGAATGTGGATGATGTCGATGGGGAGGTCATGGGCAACCTCTTTGATACCCTTCTGGTCGAGGGACTTGCCTATGATGTGGTCATGATTCCCGCCTTTGGAAAGAAGAACCGACCTTGCTTCGTGGTCAAGGTGATTGCCCCTAAGGCTGGTCTCAAAAGTGTTGCTGCGGTGATGATTCGGAACCTTGGCACACTTGGAATCCGTTACACTACTTGGCAACGACTGAAGGCCACTCGTGAGATTGTCGTGTGCAGGCTTGAGATTGATGACAAGGAGTACATGGTCCGCGTCAAGGTGGCACGTGGACTGGATGGCAGTGTGATATCCATCAAGCCGGAGGCTGACGATGTACTCAAGATATCTGCGGAGACCGGCATTCCTGTGCGAGAGTTGAAGCCGCGCATTGCTATGCAAGCCCACGCAGTCACCGAGTAGTCAGTCGGGTGGTACAGCACTCGCTAGTGACTCATACGAGTCAAGTTCTTGCGAGTCAATGAGTTGGGCGGGTATCAGACTCTCAAAAGCTCTGACGCAGAGTATGGCATATGCATGTGAGTCATACCGGGTCGCTGGGTCTAGGAGTTCCAAGGCCCTGACACGTCTGTTTGGATTCATTGAGTCGGGCTCTGTCAGTATATACCTCACCTTCTGTCCGGCACACAGCTCTCTGCCTGCTGTGACGAGCTGCCGTGCCACCACTGACGCCCTGGATGTAGTACGGTACTCGTGAGGCATTCTCGTCAGTCTGGAATGTAGTACGAGGTCTCTGATGTCAACATCCCCCTCCAAGAGCCCGTCGATGAAGTCCCTGCATACTTCCCATGCCGATGGTATCATTTTGATGAACTCCCTTCGGTCCTTCGCTCGAGCAAGGGTCTTGATCATCTCCTTTTGGCAGTCTCCCACGTACAGACATGTGTCCCTCCTTCTCGTCTCTATTCCTCGTGTCCTTATTGATCCGTTCAGATACACACCGTAATAGCGGTTCATGGGTGATATTGAACTATGAATACGCGAGGAGGGGATCACCATCCAGCGGTATGTCCCTTTGAGTGACATTTCAATGCCAACTGCGCCACTGACGGCCCTGCAGAACTCCTGCACTCTGTCGTAGTCCGGCTTCTCTGCAGACCTGAGCCAGAGTGAGTCAACAATGCCATGAATCACCTCAAAGCCCATGCTCTCTCCAATTGCCTGTGTCGTGAGCAGTACATCTCGTGCAAAGGCAGTGACCGCAGTATGCGCCTCTACTCTGCCGAACCTTGCGTTCCTGAATCCCAGATATCCAAAGCATGAGACGAGCACTCCCTTGAGTGTGTTCTGCATCAACTCGTACTTCCGGGACTCTCTCCCCTGTGCAATAGCTCTCTTGAAGGCAGCTCTCTTCCTGACTACGAGTTCCAGCGACTCTGCTACAATTCCTCTCCTGCGATTGCAGATCCTAAGGTCCACCCCGGGGACATCTATACAGTACTTGTAGTCGTGGGGACACTCTATCCTTGCACAGACCGTTTCCGGGCTGATATTGCGTGTGACCATGAGTGTTGGATACATCGACGCGAAGTCGCACTCTATGACGCTATCATATACGTCGGGCTCGGGCTGCAGTATGAGTCCCCCTCTATCAATTGCGGCAAGAGCGGTCATCGTCTTTAGGAACTCCGGATTACGTTTCACCGGTGGTATGAGGATACCTCTCTTGTATGCGGTATAATACTGAACTGCTGCATTGATGGATCCAATCGACATTCGTGCGACTCTCTGGGGCTGCACAAGAGCCAGTCTGCAGCCCTCAATAATACCCTCTAGTCCTGAGGGCGAATAGTACAGGCTCTCTGCCCTGTCAATGTGAATTCTGCCATTGAACATGACTTGATTGCCTGCTCTGAAGACGACTTGGTTGTACTGCCAGAATGACTGGTGCTCTCTGTGTGTCACGCTCAGCGGAGTGCCATCTCTTGAGAAGACAAGTACCACGCCGTTGACCTTGCATCGTAGTGAGAGGTATCTGAAGAGGTCCTCGTCACCACCCCTTGTGACTATGATGTCCGGGTCTATCGTGTCAATGAGCCGCTGAAGGTGAAGCAGGGTCTCTCTCTCATCCTCCTCCTGAACCACAATGGTCTTCTTTCGGTGGTGGACCTCAATGTGGTGTATTGGGTCCTCGTCTCTTGGAAACAGACCCTTGGTGTCTACGAAGACTTCAATCTGCATCTCTTCCAGTTCGGGTGTCTCGTACTCCGTGTCCTCACGTCGGTCAAGGCACTTGATCTTTGTAATCTCCTCTCCCCTCATTTCCACCTCTACACGTCCGAATGGGAAGACCTCTTCCGCTATGAAGAACTGCTGCACCGGATTGATGTCAGCATGATAGACTGTGACACCGGGAATCTGTTCCAAGTCTCGTGCAAGTTCGTGAAATGAGTTCAGTCTTGTGAATACCTCTAGGACATCACTCGGATGGTCATCGTATACCGATAGATACTTGCGCACCGCTTCGACCCGTGTCACTGCTTCGTGTTCCATTATTGCGTGACGGAAACTGTCCCTCTCTCTCTCACCACTGCCGAGTAGACCTGTGCTCACAAAGACTGATGGTTGAAAACCTCGGTAGACGCAACCGCGTGTCTGTCCATTTGACTTGATCCACAGTGTCAGTGCATCTCTGTCACGGTCTATGCTCGCATCCAAGAGCCACCCTTGCACCATCATCTTGTGCATTCTCCTTAGTGGTCCCCTCAAGCACGCCTATCCTTCGCTGGAGCTCCTCTATCTCCCGCAGTAGTTCCAGCATTGCAGACAGAAGCACGACCTCGGTGACCCGCGGCGTGACAATCATTGAACCCGCGTCGCCAGACATCCTCGCATACTCGAATATTCTGTCCATGAGTTCTCTCTTAGATGGCCTGAGCGTTCGCCTGAAGTCCTTCCAGCGTTCCTCCTCTATGTCAAGGGCATCTCTGAAAGTCCGGGCAGTACGACCCATTGTTCGGTTCTCTTCCAATTGCTCTTCATGCATACTGCTGGGCTTGTCCGAACCCGTCATCCATAGATGGGCTGGTCGGGTGAGCACTGGTATGCAGACAGGGCTCGTCTTGCTCACACCATTTGACGAGACCGCCACACACCAGTACGACAAGTCCGCACAGGTGTCTGGCTTCTGAATACGACCGTCGCTGGTATGACCTGTACTCTTCATCATGCGCGTCAGCAGTATTCCCCTTTGTTTCCCGTCTGTGTACTGCCTGTGGAACACTCCCGAGGGGGAGTCCTCCCCGAAACTAAGGTGCTTCAGACGCCCCGCTCGTCACTCCAGTCACCTTTTTCTTCTCTGGAATGCATTCGCCTAACACTCAAATAGCGGAAGTGTAAAATAGCCGAGCAGATTAGTTGCTTCGCCGGTGGTCAGAGATGGTCACAGCGCTCTTTAAGGTGGTTTTAATGGGTGACGGATCGGTTGGAAAGACCTCGCTCCGTCGAACCTACATGGGAGAGGGTTTCAGAGCCAACTACATGATCACCATCGGTGCAGACTTTGCCGTCAAGAAGATGGTCCTCGAAGGCGGACATGAAGTCAGTATACAGATTTGGGATCTCGCTGGACAAGAGCACTTCAAGAGTGTGCGCTCCACCTTCTACAAGGGCGCCCAGGGAGCCCTCGCCGTCTACTCAACGGTGGAGCGGAGTTCCTTCACCAATCTCTCCAACTGGCTCGAAGAATGCTGGCACAACGCTGGCAAGATGATTCCAGTCGTCGTGATTGGGAACAAGATTGACCTGCGGGAGCAGTTCAAGGACAATCCGGTCATGAAACAGACAATGGTCACCACTGAGGAGGGCAAGGGCCTCGCAGAACAGATTCGAAAGAAGGGTGCACACGCATCATTCCTTGAGACCTCTGCGAAGACAGGGCACAATGTTGAGGCAGCCTTCCTCGAACTGGCAATCAAGATTCTTGAGGCTGGCGGCATGGCCTAGAGCGGCCATGATGTTGTCTGAGAACTCCCACCGAACGTAGTGACAGTGAGTAGACCTCCTCGAGAACCTCCACAGTTGTACAGTAGTGCGCACTCACAAGGCTTTTAGAGTACGTTTCAAGGGGAAGCAGTGTAGTTTCGGGTGTCAAAGTTGGAGCAGAAGGAACTCACACTCTTCTTGAAGCCGAAGGTGTTGAAGCCCGCGGCACAGAGCGCCGATCAGATCACTCGGAGATTGGCCATGAACAAGATAGGTCGGATGATAGCCGCAGCGCATCAGGACCGGACGATTCGGCTCTACGACGTGCGTAACGGAGAGGAGATTCAGCGTCTGAAGGATGACTATCTCTGTACATCGATGGCCTTCTCTCCGAGAGGTGACATTCTCGCGAGTGGTGGCGTGGACCGCATACTGAAGTTCTGGGACATACGCACTGGGGAGTGCATCGCACGTCTTGAGGGTCACTCGTACCCTGTCTTGTCCATCGCATTCTCTCCGGACGGCTCCCGTGTGGTCACGTCGAGTGGTGATACCACCATGATTGTCTGGGACGTGGGCAGCCGTTCGAAGACACATCAGTTGCGAGGACATTCGCTCTACGTGGTCTCCTGTGACTGGGACCCGCGCGGTGACAGAATAGTCTCCGGTGGGGTTGACGGAATCATCGGTCTCTGGGACGCGAAGACTGGGAATAAGACTCAGTGGATAAAGGAGCATCGCACTGCAGTTCACTCGGTGCGCTTCTCGACCGATGGAGCCAAGGTGGTCTCCACGTCTTCCGACCTCTCCGCTATTGTCTGGGATGCCACCGGACCTGAGCTCAAGATGATTCAGACACTTCGAGGCCACTCAGAGGAGGTACGGACGGCCTCGTTCAGCAGCGACGGCAGCATGATTGCCTCGGGGTCGAGTGACAAGTGCATCTATGTGTGGATGGGTTCGCCTTACGCGATTAGTGGGGAGGGCAAGACGACAAGCGAGGTTGATGGGATCGAGTGGTTTCCTGACCAGAGTTCGTTTGTCAGCTGCGAGGGGAGCGGGGCCATCATACGCTGGGATGTGGTTCAAATGGAGTCCATGCTCCAACCGTTCAGGGCTCTTCTCAGGGAGATTGAGGCCGACTCCCAGATGCTGCGACGCGAGGAGTTGACAAGGGCACTTGACGAACTGAGGGGGCAATATGACCCAGAGGTCCTTCAGGACCGGCAAGTCTTCTACCTCATATGGCAGTGCAAGAAAGCGCTCGGTCTATTGAAAGGAAAACCGAAGGAGGACTAGATTGCTTTCTTTGCCTCTTCAATCATAACCCTGCACAGTTTCACAAACGAGTCCTCGACATTCTCCCCGGTGAGAGCACTCGACTCCACGTAGAGTGAGCCAATCCTCTTGGCGTACTCCTCTCCCTCCTGTGTCGTGACCACTCTGCTGCCCTCCAGATCCACCTTATTGGCCACAACCACCATGGGCACATCCCTACCCAGACTTGCCCGAGCCTCCTCCCTCCAGCGGTCCAGATTGAGAAAGGTGCGTCTTCGTGTGACATCAAAGACGAGGAGTCCTCCCCTCGCTCCCCTGTAGAATGACTGTCTCACAACCTCGAACCTGGGCTGACCTGCAAGGTCCCACACCTGTAGCGTCACATTGGCATTGATATCAGGTACTTGTAGTCTCTTCACAGAGAAGTCTGAGCCGATTGTGCGCTTGTAGTCGGCATCAAAGTGGTCCTGTGTGAACCTGGTAGTGAGTGCGGTCTTACCCACTGCGCCGTCCCCAAGCATGATTATCTTGAACCGGTACTCAGCTGTCACAGGTGTCACATCCTGAATGTGAGCAGATGAGGTCGCACCCTTAAATCTATGGTCCCCATCGCTTCCTCGACAAGTCCGGGGCTGTGACATCATCATTTAATAGGCGAATGCGCAAACGGAATGGCAGTCCTAACAGGGAGCGTTTCAATGCATGGAGAGGCCTGACTATGCTTCACTCACTGATATCCTCGAAGACATGAACAGGGAGGGTGGGTATCATGCCTCGATTCTCGCACGACAGGATGGAGGTTTTCTGATTGCGTCTGCAGTCTCACCGACGACAAATCGTGACCTTGTCGCCGCCATGGCTGGCTACTTGGTCGATACTAGCGAACGCGTGAAGAAGGAGCTCTCTCTGGGTGACATCCGTGACATCTCGGTGAGGTGCACAGCCGGCAAGATGGTAGTGAAGACCATCACCACCGATGGCAGTGACACGTTTCTTCTGGCAGTCCTCATGCCTCGGAACATAAGATACCACTCCCGGCCTCTCGGCAAAGCTGCGACACGGATTAAGAATCTACTGCGTTACAAGCGATAGAGCTGGTTCGAGTGCGTCTGGTGAGAACATGGACTACTCAAAACATTCAAGAGAGCCCATCCAATAGAGAGCCCGCACCAAACACACATCGGAGAACGCCTGCTTGGAAGACACATCTCAGACGACCACCGCTGAGGGCTCGAATCGGCCATCTTCTGTGATTGAGATAGTGTTTTTCAAGTCGGACACATGCGGTTTCTGTTTCAGAGCAGAGGAAGTACTGCATGAGTTCCTTTCAACGCTAGACCCCAAGATGTTTATGATAAAAGTCATCAATGTAAGTCAACAACCTGAAGCGGCCGAAGCGTATGGCGTGCTTGCTGTGCCCACCATAATGATTGGTAGTATGTCATTGACAGGTATTCCGGAACCTGACGTCATGATGAAGATGATACTCGGACATCGACTGTCCAAGAAGGGATCTGTAGAATGAGCGGACAAGATATCGATCGGGTTAAGACAGGCATTCCCGGTCTGGACGAGCTAGTGGAAGGCGGCTTTCCACGCGGTGACACCATACTTGTGGCCGGGAAGCCGGGTACAGGCAAGAGCATCTTGGCCACGCAGTTCCTGTATCGTGGAGCGGTTGAATACGGAGAACCAGGCGTACTCGTGACGCTGGAGGAACCTCCTCATCTCATCAAGCGCAACATGCTCAGGTTTGGCATGAATCTAAGCAAGCTTGAACAAGAGAATATGCTTGGCATTGTTGACCTCTCTCCGGCAAAGCCACCATCTGTCACAGTGGTCGAGTACCCAAGTTTCGACTTGTCCGGTCTTGAAGCCATCATCCTGAATCGAATCAACAAGATTCACGCTCGCAGGGTGGTCATCGATACACTCTCCATAATGGCTTACAAGTTCAGAAGTCGTGACATACTACGGGAGGAGTTCTTCAAACTGTGTGCGCATATCACCGGGACAGGCGCGACTCTCCTACTTACAAGTGAGATTCCTGCCCAAGAGACCGGCCTTGGCGTCTTTGACATCGAGGCTTTTCTCGCCTCAGGAGTCATTGTGCTATACAACGAGAAGATCAGTGACACATCACGGTCACGGTCAATAGAGGTGCTGAAGCTCCGTGGCTCGAAGCACAGTTCACGAATTCACTCCATGAGAATCACAGACGAGGGCATTCGCGTCTGGCCTGGCGAGATTGGACCCGGCAGCTAGAATAGGGGGCGCAGCTGAAACGTGAGTATGGACAGGTCCCAAGGAACAACACCACAGCAGTTCCAGTTCAAGGCATATCCCATGATTGGGGACTTGGTTCAGTTTGGACAGCTCACACAGATATCAATCATGGTTGTCGGTGAGGTTGGTTCAGGCAAGACGACGTACGCAGAGGCCTTTCTTGCTGAGGGGCTTACCTTGGGCTTTCCTGCAGTGTTTGTCACGACCGATGTCTCTCCGAGAGTCATCCGCAACGACATGAGCCGGCATGGATGGCCTGTTGAGGAATATGAACGCGAGGGCAGATTCGTCTTTATTGATGGATACTCGGAGCGGATGGGCGCCCCCAAGGGTGGTGTAGCACACTCGCTGTCAAAGCTGGACGACACCAGTGAGCTGGGCATCGTGCTGTCGGAAGTACTTGATAAGATGGTAGCCGCTAGGGTTGTAATCGACAGTCTCTCAACCCTGATACTGAACTCAAACCCTGCGAACATTCCGCGTGCGGTACAGAGACTCAGTGGCAGGCTCACTCAGAACTCACACAGCATAATGTACATTCTTGAGGATGGCGTTCACGACGACAAGACGTATGCCACCTTCTCGTATCTCACTGACGCTGTTCTGCGCTTCAAGTTCGATGACTTGGGTCCCAAGGTCACCTACTCCCTTCGGGTCGAGCGTATGCGGGGAACAGAAACCTCTCGTGCATGGAGAGAGTTCGTGCTTGAATAGCTGTGAAAGCTTTTAACTGGGAGTCAGCCGAATTCTGCAGTACTTGAGAGGAGTTGCAGCCTTGGACTCCCGTATCATTTCAACACTGAGAGAGATTCTGTGTTCATCTATCTCCTTGGATGATGGTCTCTCTGCTATCCAGAACGTGGCGCGTTCCGTTCCCGACGATATAGACCTGATATTTGAAGTGGCTCGTGCTATTGAAGAGATCATACTCCGCAGACCGGGGCTTGCCAATATCAAACTCACGGAGTTGATTGTGCGGCTCTCCTTCAGCGAAGACCGCACCATGCCAGAGCTCATCTCTCTCCTAGACACACGATTCACCAACGCTCATCGTCGCTCCGAGACCGAGATTCTGCCTGATATAGACGCCATTCCTGTCCTACTTGACATTCTCGGAGAGCTCGGTAGTGCAATGTCCACCGCTCTCCGCCACAACCTGCGCCCTCTGCTACAGTTTCTGACAGACGAGACTCTGCTCACACTTGAGGCCATATATGAACGTGACCACCCTCAGTCAACCCGTCTGGCTATCCACGAGGTCCACTATCTGACTTATCTGCTGATGGAGGAGGGCCTATTTGACTGTGCTGAGGCTTTGCTGAACAGAGTGGTCGATATTGCCAGGGAGATGAAGATGGACGAGGTCGCTGTCAGCACTGCGCTCGACCTGGCAGCTGTCCAGACTGAACTGGGAATCCACAGTCAGGCGCGGGTGATACTACAGGGTCTGGAGCGCTCCAAGGTTGTGATGGACAGCCCTGAGCTCACAGCTCTCGTCACACTCCAGCAGGCTATCAACGAGACACGGGACGACTCTGTAGACCATACGGTAGCACGCGCCCTGTCTCGGAAGGCAATTCAATTCTATTCCGAAGCCATATCACGCGGAAAGTTACACCCGTGCCAGCTGGGTATTGCTCAGCTTACAATAGGCTCCAACATACTTGCCAATGGGTGGCGGGAGGCAGTCCCGGAAGCCATTCAGATGCTGGAAGCGTCTCTTGCTACGTTTGAGTCATTGGAGTCTCGCCGGGCCGAGGATGACCTCCATGTCTACAACTGTCTGGTTGGTCTGGGGCTGGCACATGGACTCCTCGGCGACCACGACAACATTGCTATCTCTGTTCAGTACATGGAGCGGGCCAAGGCAACGCTTCAGCAAGTTGACCGTACGGTGTACGACCCTACCCCTGAGGAGGCACAGTGCGATAACACACTCGGGTGGATCTGTCTGTTCACCGAGTCTGACGAGTTCTGGTCTGCGGGTGTCAAAGCATTTCAGAGAGCGATTGAGACTCGAGAGCGGCTTCTTCTCGAGGGACGTGTGTCAACGATTGAGCTTCTTGGAAGCAGACTGGGCCTGTCTCTCTCGGCTCTGAGGGACTCGAGAGTGCCCGTGTCAGCCAGTCTGATGGACCAGCTACGCGATACCCTTGCACAATACATGCAGCTCTTTCCAACGGACTCGCGTGCGCTCATTGAGATTGGCATTGCATTGTACAACGTAGTCTGGCTCGTGCTTCGTCACGGTGTTGTACTTCCTGACCGACTGAAGAGCCTTCTAGAGGACATTGATGGGATGCTGGAAGACCTTGACCCATCGCATCGGTCGCCCTTCCTGAGCGGTGCGCTCCTTGTCATCCCTCTCATGAACTCCCAGTGGACTGCTCTCCGAAGGAGAGCGGCCTCCGTGGCTTCCAGTGACTCACAGTTCTCGAAAGTCGGCATGCTGATGGAGGCTCTGGCCCTGGGGAAGTTGAATACTCAGGCCACCAGCCCTGAGGTCGCCCAGGATGTGGTTTATCCAGCAGTGTCTGCGGTTGCGGAGGTAGACGAGATGCTCGCAAAGTACTGGTCAGGACACGCAATACTGTCTCGGACAGTCCGGCAGTTCTACCACAACAGAAACTACTCGGAGCTGGCCACAGGGCTCTACAGAGCCGCATTGGAGTTCTTCGCTACAGACAAGGTCTCATCGCAGCTCACAGAGTCCTCGGAGTTCATCAGGGCGACGTCGCTGTCAATTGCGAAGGTCCTTCTGCGGTTCTCTACCGCTCTTGAGAGCCACTATGAGGCTATCATCAGCGAGGCGCGGTCTTCCCAGGCGCTCGACGCCGTTTCCGATGAATCTGACTATCTACTGTCCGAAGACTGGATTGGGCTGATCAAGATAACGAATGCATACCTTCAGATGATTGAAGAGGCCGAACCTCTCAGAGCTCAACCGTATCTCAATGCAGTGTTCTCCAACCTGACAAGAGCGCTGAGGATGATGGATGGTGTGGCGATGGTTGACAGGCGCGTACTGGCATATCTGGGGCAGGAGATGAGCCGACGCTTCTATCTCAGGGCGTAGGCGCCCACGGGTCTCGCAGCAGCTGCCCGGAAGTTGGACGACCTCAGACACACACACTGCATGATGCTCGTGTTCCCGTGTGTGCACTCGCAGAAACAGAGGTCGACTTGCCTGTTCAACTGACTTCTTCTCTAGGAGTGCCCTCCCCGGTCCAGTGTCTTCGGACAGACACGACCCCTGCTCACTTCCCGTACCCAACTCACCCATTGCCCAAAGGCCTGTATTCACCAGGTCTTGCTCCCCATGTGGCCCATCCTGACGTTGCGGTGCGGAGTTCATTGGCCAGTCCGAAGGACTCGCTCACAGGCAACTCAGCCTCAATCCGATAGAGTGTTCTCTCCGAGTCCATCTCAAGCACTCGTCCCTTTCTCCTCATCAGGATTGCAGTGACTGTGCCAACGTGCTCCTCTGGGCTGCTGATCTCAAGTCTGGCCCATGGCTGAACCAACTCTGGTTGTCCACCACAGATACTGGCTCTTATCGCATCCAGCAGGGGTTGGGTGATGTCTCTCCATGACATCTCTTCCGACTCCAGTCGAACTTCCGCGGACTCGATGATGACCGTCACGCCGCGCATCCTCTCGCCTCTCTTTGGTCCCCTGTTGATGGCGGTTCTGAAGGCCTCTCTCACCCATTGTGCCTCCTGGGACTTGGGGTCAATCGTGCCTGTGGAGTCGATCAGGTGGCAGTCTGACCTCGGTTCGGAGTCTAACACATTGCCCGTGTGTCCTGACAGGTCTGGGCGCGATAACACCGCACGCGCACTGAATCGGCTGGTCTCTGGACCGCCACCCTCGCAGAGTGGGCCATCTCTTGTCATCTGTTCCTTGATCACCACCACTGGACGTCCAAGCTGAATCTCGACACCAATCCTCCTCAGCTTCTCAGTTGCTATCTCAATGTGAAGCTCCCCTGCTCCCGACAGTAGCATCTCTCCAGTGTCAGGGTTTACGGTGAACTCCAGAGCCGGGTCGCTTCTCACGAAGTCCATTATGGGCTTCTGAATAGTGCTGAGGTCTCTGAGCATCTTTGGCTCGACAGTGTAGGTCACAACGGGCTCAGTCGGCATCTGTAGTCTGTCAAGCGGCTCCATCCCGTGCAGCTCCGGGGCCACCAGAGTATCGCCTGCAAGAACGTCTGCAAGACCCGTGATGAAAGCGAGGTTGCCAGCTGGCACCTCGTCAA